>CAYOWM010000210.1:0-3788 GCA_964407635.1 uncultured Flavobacteriaceae bacterium | reverse complement strand
GCTACTTGCGGATTCATACGTTGTAATCTACCAATTTCTTTATCAAATATTTGAGCAACCTCTTTAGACCACTTTTTCTTTTTTGCCTTTTCTTTCATTTCGGCAATTTCTTCGTCGTATGAAACGCCACCAAGTTCCTCTTGAATGGTTTTTAATTGCTGATTTAAAAAATACTCGCGTTGTTGCTGATCCATATCCTCTCTAACCTTAGATTGGATATCGTTACGCAATTCTAAACGTTGTAATTCTACATGCATTTTTTTTAGTGTAGCTAATGCACGTTGCTTTTGGTCTTTTATTTCTAAAAGTTCTTGTTTGTCTTTTACATCTAGATGCATGTTTGAGCAAACAAAATCAATTAGAAAAGCATCGGATTTTATATTTTTTATGGCAAAACTAGCTTCGCTTGGTAAATTTGGATTTTCTTGAATGATTTGCAAGGCTAAATCGCGAATGGATTTGATAATTTCCTTAAATTCTTTATCTCTATCCGAAATTACAGAATCAAATTCGGATATAGTAGCTTTTAAGTATGGTTTTTCTTGCGTTAGTGTTGCTAAATTAAATCGTTTTTGCCCTTGAATTACCACCATGGTGTTTCCGTCAGGCATTTTAAGCATTTTTAAAATTTTGGCAACCGTTCCTGTTTTGTAGATATCGTCTAATTTTGGCTCTTCAATTTCAGGATTTACCTGTGCAACCACACCAATAGTTTTATTACCTTTATTGGCATCTTTAATTAGTTTTATCGACGTATCACGACCAGCAGTAATTGGTACTACAACACCAGGGAAAAGCACCATATTTCGCAAAGGAAGTATGGGTAATTCTTTTGGTAATTTTTCGTTGTTCATTATTTTTTCATCCTCTTCGGACATTAACGGAATTAATTCGCTGTCTTCATCAATGATTCCTTGAAGTGACAAATTGTCTAATATTTTTATTTTCGGATTGCTCATATTTTGTATTAGGTCATTTTGGCATATTTATAGTAACTGCCAAATTAATTTTTTTTTCTAATAATTTGATTGTTAGTTTTTTACTAAAAATCAATAAAATCATATTAGTATTATTTCAATAGTTGTGCCATATAGTTTACCTTCATTTAATAATTTCAGCTTGAATAAACACATCGTTTAAAGGCCATTCGTCTTTACCCGTTTTTAGTTTAGTAATTTTATCTACTACGTCCATTCCTTGGATGATTTTACCAAAAACGGTATGTTCAAAATTAAGATGAGGTTCGTTTTTTACGGTAATATAAAATTCAAAAGGAGTAGAAAGTTTGTTCGGATTGTCATCCCAATCTCTTGCAGCTGCAATGATTCCTCTAAGGTGTTTTCGGTTTTTTCTAAATTCTGGTGGTAATTTATAATTTTTGTATTTATTTTTAAAAGCAACGGTTTTCATACTTTCCGAATTTCCGCCTTGAGCGATAAAATTTGGCACTACTCTATGAAAACAAGTGGTATTAAAAAAGCCTTTTTTAGTTAAAAACACAAAATTTGCACGATGCAATGGCGTATCTTGAAACAATTTAATAACAATATCACCTAAACGTGTTTTGAATCTAACTAACGTTTCTGGGTTTTGTTTGCCGTATTCCGTAAAGTATGCAACGGTATTTTTATTGTTTAAACTATCTTTATTTCGTTTTATTTTTTGTTTTTTAAGAGTTGTTTTTTGCTTCGGTTTAACCATTTTCACAACTCTATTTTCCTTTTTATTGGAACAGCTAAGACTCCATAATAAAAATAGGTATATGAATAATTTTTGCATCATAATTTTAATACTAAAGGTAAAAATAACGGATGGTTATCGTAAAATTTCGGCAAGTAATTTTCTTGCACGTAAAAGTTTTACTTTAACATTAGTAAGCGGTTCGTTGAGTATCATTGCAATTTCTTTTATAGACATTTCTTGAAAATATCGCAATTGAATTACTTCTTGATAATGTGGTTTTAGCTTTTTAATTTTAGCAAGTAGTACCGCTAAATTTTGTTCGGTAATTAGTTTATCTTCCGCAGATGGTGTTTCATCACGGATATCAAAAGTAGAATCGTCGTTTCGGTGTAAAGAAATTAAAATAGCTTTTTGTTTTCGTAAATAATCGATGTGTAAATTTTTTGCAATAGTTGTAAGCCAAGTTTTAAATGTATATTTTGCATTATACGATTCTAATTTATCAAATGCTTTTGCAAACGTTTTTATAGTAATGTCTTCGGTTTCGTCTTCGCTTTTAAGTTTTAGAAATAAAAAATTATAAATATCTTTCCAATAAAAATTAAGCAATTCTTTAAAAGCAGCTTGATCTCCTTTTTTTGCTTTATCAATGGTGTTATGTAATACGTCTTTTTTCAATTACCAAGTTTTTGGTTTTTGTATGCTATTTGCAAGGAAAATATAGAGTTGTGTATATATTAAAATTACTTCTAAAATTGGTGTAAAGATAAACAAATCTTTTTCATTTAGTTTTTTTGTTGCAAATCCGAAAATAAGATACTGCATTCCGATTCTAATCGACATTAAAATTGCTATTTTTTGCCAAATAAGTGTAGATAGTAAGAAAAAACCGATCGTCCAAAATAAAAATTGTGTAAGATAAAACAAACCAAGTAAAAGTTGATGTATTGGTTTGTAATGTGTTGCAGTAGTAATGTGTCTGCGTTTTTGTTTTAACCATTTTTTTAGACTAGTGTGTGGTTTAGAAATGGTAAAACTATCTTTATCGTAACAAATGGTTACATTATTTTTAGTAGCAACTTGGTTGATAAATAAATCATCATCGCCAGAACGGATGTGTTTATGCGATTCGAAGCCATTTTCTTTTAAAAAAAGTTGTTTGTTGTAGGCGATATTTCTACCAACTCCCATATAGGTAAGTCCTGTTTGGGTATACGAAAAGTACTGTAAAGCAGTAAGCAGTGTTTCGAAACGAATAATTTTATTTAAAAAAGAATTTGGTATTTTTTTATATGCTCCATAACCTAAAATTATTGCTTTATTTTTGGTAAAATGACTACTCATATTGCGTATCCAATTTTTAGAATTTGGTATGCAATCGGCATCGGTAAATAGCAAAAAATCGGATTTTGCTTGTGCAATTCCTTTAGTTAAGGCGTGTTTTTTATTTCCGTTAGTTTGGTTATTTATGTCTATAACCGAAATAGAGTAGGAGTGGTGTTCTTTTTTAAAATCGGTTAAAATTTTAAGCGTATCATCCGTTGAATTATCATTGATTAAAATTAATTCAAAATTTGGATAATCTTGTTTTATAAAATAATCTAAGTTTTGTTTTAAATTTTCAGCTTCGTTTTTTGCAGCAATAATAACGGAAACAAATAGTTTGTGATTTTCTTTTTTAGATTCTTTACCAAAAGCAAATCTCGAAAAAATAAGTGTATAATACAAAAGTTGTATGCAAACAACAGATATAAATATAATTTGTAAAAATGCAATCAAAATTTGCTTTTAGGTTAGTATTATTCTGTAATGTTATCTAGGTTTGTGCTGCAACCATTTTCGTTTCCGCAACCACAGGTGATACCTTCTTGTTTCATTCGTACGTTTTTTCCAGCACAAGTTCCGTCGAATTGTCCGTCTTTTTTTGCCCAAATTTTAATAGCAAGACCAGCAATTCCGATACCTAATAAGCCAACAGAAATTAATATAAGTTTTAACATTTTTTTTGTATTAAAATTAGACTACAAAAGTACAATTTATAAATTTTTTAACGTCTTAAAATAGTTAAAAAAAGGCATTTAAAATATTTTACTTAACTTTAAGGC
>CAYOWM010000209.1:0-3797 GCA_964407635.1 uncultured Flavobacteriaceae bacterium | reverse complement strand
TTAGATTAATTATTTTACAATCACAAGCAAATAGGATAACTTTTTATAACTTTTCTCCAACTTTTATATCTGACCCCTAATTCCAAACTTTTATAACTATCTCATAAATCCGTAAAATTTTTCGGGTTAAGACAGTAATCTAAGTAGGTAGAAATATGTTTTTTGTTTTTTGTTTTTTTAATATTAGGGTAAACAGTTTTTCATTCGTTTTATAAATGTAAGAACAAAAAATATAAATTTTAAAATACACAATTATGAAAACAATCCAATTATTTTTAGCAACACTAATACTGGCAAATTTAGTGTTATCTTGTAAATCAAATGACAATCCAACAGACAGAACCGATCAAACTGTAGAATTTAGTGATACTGCAAAAATGATGACACAAAATCTTAACAATAAAATAATTGCCTCATCATTAGCAGAAACCGCAACAGATTTGGATAGAAATTTAGAATTTGACTACAATCTAAATTTTGTATATCCAATTACCTTAGCGTACAATAATAATACTGAAATTCAAGTTACAGGTTCGGCACAATTATTGTCCATTATTGAAGCATTAACAGATGCACAGTATGTAACAAAAATTGGTTTTCCTTTTGAAGCACAAACTGCAGACGGAACAATGCGTACCATTACTAATGAACCAGAATTCAAAAGTTTAGTAGATAGTGCTGATGCAGATGGTGATGGAATCCCGAATTATTCGGATCCCGATGATGACAATGATGGTGTTGCAGATGTTAACGAGGATACTAACCACGACGGTGATGCAACAAATGATGACACTAATGGCGATGGCACACCAGATTATCAAGATGCTAATTCTACTAATGATGGAAACGGAAACGATGATGGAAATGGAAATGGCGATGGAAATGGAAACGATGATGGAAACGGAAACGGTGATGGAAACGGAAACGATGATGGAAATGGAAACGGTGATGGAAACGGAAACGGTGATGGAAACGGAAACGATGACGGAAATGGAAACGGTGATGGAAATGGAAACGATGACGGAAACGGAAACGGTGATGGAAATGACGGTGATAACGGATAATTAAATTAATCACAATAAATAAACTAAATAATGGTTAGTTTTGTACTAACCATTATTTTTCAAAACTAAAATTATGAAACAACTAATAACAATAGCAACAATATTATTTATATCCTTAAATATTCAAGCACAAAATTGGCTTACCAACTTTGATGAAGCAGGGAAAATTGCAAAAAATGAAAATAAAAAAATAATACTATCGTTTCAAGGATCTGATTGGTGTGCTCCTTGTATTAAATTAAATCATGATTTTTTTAGCACCGAGGAATTTAAAAAATATGCAAAAGAGCATTTTGTAATGCTAAAAGTGGATTTTCCTAGACGTAAAAAAAACAGATTATCTAAAGAGCAACAAAAACACAACAACCAATTAGCCGAAAAATACAATCAAAATGGATATTTTCCGCTAGTTGTGGTACTAGATAAAAATTTAAAAGTATTACAACAAACCAGTTATAAAGATATAAGTGTTACGGATTTTATAAAGTTATTAGACCCAAAGTAAATGAAAAAACAACTTACTTACTTGCTTATTTTAGTATCCTTTTTGAGTATAAATGCTCAAAAAGGATATACTAAAATAACAAAACTCATGGGAAGTCGTTATGATATTACTGTGGTAGATAACGATTCTATTCAAGCAAATAAAGACATCCAAATTGCAATAGACGAAATAAAACGAATTGAAAAAATTATTTCCTCTTGGGATAAAAATTCGCAAACTTCAAAAATAAATCAAAATGCAGGTATTAAACCTGTAAAAGTAAATTTAGAATTATTTAATCTAATCAAACGAAGTATTGCCATTTCAAAATTAACCGATGGTGCTTTTGATATTACCTACGCATCTATGGATAGAATTTGGAAATTTGACGGTTCTATGAAAGTATTTCCATCCAAAGAAAAAATTAAAAAATCTGTTGAAAAAGTTGGTTTTCAAAACATTATTCTAAACAAAAAAGACACTACCGTTTTCCTTAAATTAAAAGGAATGAAAATAGGTTTTGGAGCTATTGGTAAAGGCTATTCCGCAGATATGGCAAAAAAATTACTCCAAAAAAAAGGAGTGAAAGCAGGAATAATTAATGCTTCTGGTGATATGAATACTTGGGGAAAACAACCTAACGGAAAAGATTGGCAAGTTGCCATAACCAATCCGTTTAATAAGAACAAAGCATTTGGTTTATTACCTTTAAAACACGGAGCAGTTGTAACTTCTGGCAATTACGAAAAATTTGTAAAATTTAACGGTAAACGATACACACACATTATCAATCCGAAAACTGGTTATCCGTCAAGCGGAATTGTTAGTGTAACTGTATTTGCAGCTAAAGCGGAATTAGCAGATGCTTTGGCAACTTCCATTTTTGTTATGGGAAAAGAAATAGGAATTAATCGAATAAACCAATTACCAAATATTGAATGCATCGTTATAGATGATTTAGGAAAAATACATACTTCAAAAAATATAAATATTAAACATTATGCGAATTAAAATAATACTAGTAATACTTATCGCTTTAGCACTAAACTCATGTGTTGCCGTAAAAGAATACGAAAAAGTTTACATAAACGACCCAGATATGACTTTATCGGCAAACAAAATAGATAAATTCGAACTTAACGGACAAGTATATCGTGAGTCTGCAGCAGGAGCAAATGGCGGAAAATCTGGTGGAGGTTGTGGTTGTAATTAATAAGAGACAAAACATTTAAAATGAAAAAAATAGTTTATATAATTATATTAATTCCTGTTTTTTCTTTATTTGCACAGCAAGTACAAGATTCAACAAAAGTATTTAAAAAACGTGTTTTAGAAAATGCCGAAGTAGATACGCTTCTTAGTTTTTACACACAAGATGGAAATAATGCAGCTGTAACAGGAGGAATTGGTACAGAAAATTTACAAGATTATGCAACTAATATTACTGTGGCAATTCCGTTAAATGCTGATGATGTCTTTACGGTAGATGCAACGGTTTCCGCATATACATCCGCATCATCAAGTAATCTAAATCCGTTTTTTAATAAATCAAATGGAACAACTTCTGGAGCTTCAAGAAGTACAAGAGAAGATGATGATGAGAATAATAACCCAAGCAGTAACGAAATAATTGGTAGCCCTTGGATTGCATCCTCTGGTGCTTCAAAATCCGATGTTTGGTTAAATGGTACATTTAATTATTCGCACACTTCGGACAACAGAAATCGCATTTGGACTGCTGATATGAGTATTTCATCGGAATTTGATTATTTTTCTTTTGGTTTTGGCGGTTCACACACTTGGCTATTTAACAAAAAAAATACCGAACTTAGCTTAAAAGGAAATGTCTATTTAGACACATGGAAACCTGTATATCCAACCGAAATAAAATCCTATAACGAAACAAGAGGAAATCTAAATTTTGGCTTTTTTAACGGAATTGATATTTTAGACCAAAACGGAAATACTATCGATAAAAATAGCATTTCTGCCTGGAAACCATATAATACGGATTTGGTTACTAACAAAGGAAGAAATACCTTTTCAGGAAGTTTGAGTTTTTCACAAATACTTTCTAAAAAATTACAAATATCTATTTTTATGGATGTTGTACAACAAACAGGTTGGCTTTCAAACCCAATGCAACGTGTATATTTTAAAGACAGGCCTAATTTTTATATTGGTAGTGCTGCAAGTATTAGTAATTATACAAATAGCAATAATACCGAGGTTTTTCAATTAGCAGACGA
>CAYOWM010000208.1:0-3813 GCA_964407635.1 uncultured Flavobacteriaceae bacterium | reverse complement strand
TATTTAATTCATTTTATAAAGCTAATGAATGGAATATTTTTAAGAATACAATTTTAGTAATTGTAGTAATTGTAGTAATTGGAATAACTAATTGGATAGCATCTGATTATTCTACTTTTTATGTTAAAAAAAGTAAATTTACCTTGTTGTTTTTTATTAGTACAGCATTTCCTATAGGTTTTTTTCCGTTGATTATTTACACTTTTTTTATCGAAAGAAGTATTTATAAAAAAAAACAAAAAGTAATTGATAATATTGGAGCGATGCAAAATAAGTATGTAAAAGTTGCTTCTAATTTTAACGAAAAGAATATAATTATTTCCTTGTATAGTCAAAATAAAAAGGAAAAATTCACATTAGATATTGCTTCTTTACTCTTTATAAGTTCTGAAAAAAATTATGTAAGTATTTTTTACTTAGAAAAAGACGTAATAAAAGAAAAATTACTTCGCTCCTCTTTAAGTAATATAGAAAACCAATTAGAAAAATATAATTCAATTGTACGATGCCATAAATCCTATATTGTACACACAAATCATGTTGAAAATATATTTGGAAATGCCAGAAATTATACACTAAAAATTGCAAATACCAATATTCTAATTCCTGTTTCTAGAAAATTTCCTAAAGAGCTACTTTTTACCTTGGTAAAATAATATATTCTTTTGGCATAAGTACTCCCATTTGTCCCTAAATATTCCTATTTAACACAAAAAAGATGGTTTTAAAAAAATAATATAGTTCTTAGTTGACTTTTGTATTTGTATATAATATATTTGTTGAGTAAAAGTAATTTCATTGAAAAAGAAAAGGTTTTACTCAGTTAATTATCCCTTATAGTTAACTGATTTTTTTTTGTATTTTTTTTAAATTACAAGAAAACTATTAGTATATTTCGATTTTAAAAAATATTTTAATGAAATATACAACACTTCCCAATACAAAAATAAAAGTAAGTAAGATTTGTCTAGGCACAATGACTTTTGGTGAACAAAATTCTGAAAAAGATGGACATGAGCAATTAGATTTTGCCATAGATAAAGGTGTAAATTTTGTCGATACTGCCGAAATGTATTCCGTTCCTGGTAGAAAAGAAACCCAAGGAAGTACCGAAAAAATTATCGGTTCGTGGATTGCTAAAGGTAATCGAGATAAAATTATTTTGGCAACAAAAGTAGCAGGACCATCTAGAGGTTTGCGATATATTCGAGAGGATTTAGGGTTTTCTAAACGAGCAATTACCGAAGCCTTAGAAAACAGCTTAAAACGTTTGCAAACCGATTATGTAGATTTGTACCAATTACATTGGCCAGAGCGTAAAACAAATTGTTTTGGCGTTAAAAATTACAAGTATGATGCCAACGAAAAATACCAAGAAAATTTTAACGAAGTAGTCCAAACTTTAGATAATTTTATAAAACAAGGTAAAATTAAACATTACGGACTTTCAAACGAAACACCTTATGGTATTTTACGATATTTAGAAGAAGCCAAAAATACCAATTCACCACAACCCATAACTATTCAAAATCCGTATAATTTATTAAACCGAACTTTTGAAATTGGCAATGCCGAAATTTCTATAAAGAAAAATATTGGCTTATTAGCATATTCACCACTTGCTTTTGGTATTTTGTCAGGAAAATTTTTAGATGGTAAAAGACATAAAAATTCTAGAGTGGAATTGTTTCCGCAAATGGCAAGATATAATAACTTAGAAGTAAATAATGCCGTTATAAAATATGCAAAAATTGCTAAAAAGTATCATTTATCTTTTGCACAAATGAGTTTGGCTTTTGTAAACCAACAACCATTTGTAACCAGTAATATTATTGGAGCAACAAATTTAAACCAATTACAAGAAAATATTGAAAGTATAAACATCCATTTATCCGATGATATTTTACACGAAATAGAATCGGTTTTTGTTTCGCAACCAAATCCAGCACCATAGAACAAATAAAAGCCCTTTTTTATAAAAAGGCTTTTAGATTTACGATTAAACATGTTTTACAGAAATAATATTTACAGGACACGCATTTTTAGCATTTTCACTAACTTCAAGTATGCTGTCATCCGATGATTTTAAGGTAAAAAAACCTTTTTTTTCCTCGCTTTGTAGCAATACGGATTTCCCATCTTTTTTAGAAATTCTAAATTGTTCAGGAGCAACTTCCACACAATAATTACATCCAATACATTTTGCTCTTTGTAGCGTTATTATTACCATAAATTTAGATATTTTTTTACTTTTCTTTATTATAAATAGGTAATAAAAAAAAGGATAAACCACCAAAAACCAAAACCATTACAGTTTGCGAAAACCACATTAATAAGCCAAATGAAGCTCCTGATTCCTTTGCAATTCCGTATGTAGTAAATGCAGTAGCTACAAATAGAGGATATGCTCCAAAACCACCATTTGTAATAGACATAGCAATTGCTCCTGCAATAAAACCTACTAAAATAGCTTCAAAAGATAGGTTAGAAGTTTCTGGTATAGTAAAGGTTACAGCCCAAAACATAAAAATATACATCAGCCAAATAAAAAAGGTATGGAATATAAAAGCCCATTTTTTTTTCATTTTTAAAATACTGCTAACACCTTCTAACAAACCAAATAAAAATGTTTTTATTTTTATTAAAAACGGATGCTTAGATTTTTTTATAAAATGATAGCCAAATAGAAACAAAACAACACCAAGCAATAAAAGTATAATTTTTTTAGTAGGATCTACTCCTGAAAAGTAACTAATAATTAAATCGGTTTGTAAAAAAAATACAATTCCTAAAATTCCTAACAGCATGATAATATCCGAAATGCGTTCTGCTACAATAGTACCAAAACCTTTTTCAAACGGAATGTTTTCGTATTTTGATAAAGCAGCAGCTCTACCAACTTCTCCTGATCTAGGAACTACTAAGTTTAATAAGTAAGCTATTAAAACTGCCATTACACTATTTGCAAATTTTGGTTTATAGCCTAATGGTTCTAACATAAAATGCCAACGATATGCTCGTGATAAATGACTTAAAATACCAAAAAACAAGGATAATAAAATCCAATAATAATTAGCGTGTTTTAAATCGTAAAGAATTTTATCGATTTGTTCTTGCGAAAATTTACCTAGAAAATACCAAATTAAAAAAACTCCCAAAAAAATTGGAAGTAATACTAAAAGTGTTTTTTTAAGTTTTTTATTCAAAATTAATCTAATAGATTTTTATCATTTGGAAACACCAAAGCTGGTTTAAATTGCTTTGCTTCTTCAAATTCTAAAATAGCAAAAGCAATTAAAATTAAGGTGTCGCCAACTGCTACTTTTCTTGCAGCAGCTCCGTTTAAGGTAATTTCACCACTTTTTCGTGGACCAGGAATTACATAGGTTTCTAAACGTTCGCCATTATCGTTGTTTACAATTAAAACTTTTTCACCTTCAATAATATTAGCAGCATCCATTAAATCCTCATCAATAGTTATACTACCAATGTAATTAAGGTCTGCTCCTGTTACTTTAACTCTATGAATTTTTGATTTTACTACGGTTACTAACATTTGGCAAAAATACTATTTTTATGAACACTATAAAATTTAAGTAGCTTAATTTAAACTCAGATTGTCAATTAATCTTATTTTACCTGCATAAACCGCTATAAATGCTCGTTGTTTTTTATTGTTATCTTTTTTATTAACCGATTGTAGAGTATCTTCATTTGCAATTAAAAAATACTCTAAATCTAAAATAGGATGTTTTTTAAACTTTTTTTCTACCCATTTTATAACAGCATCCGCATTTTTTGTGCCAAATTTTT
>CAYOWM010000207.1:0-3826 GCA_964407635.1 uncultured Flavobacteriaceae bacterium | reverse complement strand
CAAATAACAAATTGTAAACAGCATTAAAACGACTGTTTACACAAGTGTTATACACAAGGCAGGGCTAACCGTACCTTGTGCAATTTTTTTTAATGCGTAATTTGTTTTATTGGTTTCGCTTTTTCATTAATACGATATTTATTTTTACCATATTTTACATCAGCTTCTTTTTCTGTTAAAATACCTTCATTAACTAACCGCTGACCTTTTGGAGATAAATACCTTTTTACAAATACTTTTCTTTTTTCAGAATATACAATTTGCACATTCTTTTTTACTTTGTTTCTTCGGCTTAAATGCCTTTTTGATTTTGCCATAGCTTATCAATTTAAAGCCCAGTGTATAACATTAAATATAAAAAAGCAGGGCTTGTTTGCTAATTCATATATCGTGCTACTATTTATCATTTATTGTAGGCTGAAAGGGTTTTGCACTTAATCCCTGCCATTTTATATTTTCACCGTTATTATTTAATATTTAAAATTTTCAATAGCTATTTGTAATTCTTCAATCTTAATTATTAGCTTTTTTAGTTTATTGGTTTTTTTTATGTAGTTAATAGATGATTTTTCTATATTTTTTAAATCGATCCATTCATGATGATCTAATCTTTTAGCCAATTCATTAAGGTAATAATCTTTTATTTTTTCTATTTTTTTTTCTGTTTTCCAAATTTTCATTTTAATACGTTTTATTGGTTATTATATTTTTTCTTGTTACATTAAACAACTTAATACGTGGAACGTCTTTATATGTGCCTGTTTTAATGTTTTTTATTGTGTCTATTGCTTGTATTGCTTTCCAACCGGTACTTAAAGTTCCTGTTATTTTGTATTTTTTTCCGTTCATTTCAAATTCTTGTGAAGCAACGGATCCGTCTTGGTTTATAATGTGTGTATTCTTTTTCATAGTGCTTTTTTTATTACATAATAGCCTTTTGCTTGATAGCCCTTATCTGCTTTAATTTCTTGTTTTCTTTCAAAACCGAGTGATTTCATTGCTTTTCCTATATTCCCTTCGTATGGTACTTTATTTAAAGATGTATTTTCTTTTAAATAAAGTGCAATATCGGTTGCGGTCATAAATTCTACATGCTGTGGCATTGTAAGTTCTTCTTCTTCGCTTGGTTTTTTAAAGAATTTATAAATAAGTTCTTGCTCCATTGTTACAACTTGATATTGTTTATTCCTTTCTTCGTTTTTTATAACGTCTTCGCGAGTAAAGGTTTCGTCAAAACTTGGATCTATTGCCAAAGCATAAGCTTGTGCCCAGAGGTTGTCAATGTTAAAATTATCTCTATAACTCCAATCTATTGATTTTATAGCAAATATTAACCAACGCACCGATCCGGTTTCATCTCTTAAAAATGTTGTTTGATTTGTAGAGCCCATAAATGATGCTATTCTTGGTAAAATTGAATTTTTAGAGTCGTAAGGTAGTCTTGCATTTATTTGTGTTTTTGTGAAATATGCTTTAAAATGGTTAATTTCCTTTCTTGACAAAGTGGCTAATTCATCCATATTTATAAGAAAATTTTTACACAATAGAATTAAGGAGTCTTTATCATTAGATAGATCTTCGGCAATGTAATTTTTTAGCGTTTTTGGCACTAAATTTCTTAAAAAAGATGTTTTACCTATATTTTGCCCTAAACCATTATCCGCTAAAATAAAGGCTTGTTTGTTAAAATAATCTTCATACAATACTGTTTTAACACTTCTAACCAACCATTTTTTAAAATGTTTAAGATATTCTTCTAATTCAATTTCCGGATTGATTAAAGTAGCATAGTTTGCATAGATATTTATATAATCAATTTTTTTATTCCATTTTGGAAGGTTTTTAAAATATTGTTTTATAGGATTGTGTTTTTTTACAAAATTTGATTTAAGAATTGATTTTAAAGGATTGTTTCCTATTTTTATTCCTTTTTTATTCATTTCTAACCATAAATCATCTGCGTTTACCGACTCCCATTTCTTTGCTTTTTTCTTTTTATATTCAATATCTAATGCTATGGTGTTGTTTCTTAGATCGTAATTTTCTTTTAAATAATCTTCTACCATATGGTAGATAGTATATATTTGTTTATCGTCTTGATCTTCTTGCGGTGCTGTTATTTCTTTCATTATATGATCTTTTTTATTTTGTTTAAAACATCTGTTATAAAGACATCTACAAATGAAGTATCTAATATTTTTTGTATTTTTTCTGCTTCCGGGAGTTCCTTTTTCTTTAACAAATCTTTTACTGTTTTGTTTAGATAGTTTCCGCACATTATTCCTGCGTAAAAATCATACGTATATTTTTTGTTTTTTATAGTAAAAATGGTACGTTCTAAGGCTGTTTGTGTATTTTCGTATCTATCTAAATTTTGAAAAAAAACAATAATTAGTAGCGTATCTATGGTATTAATTAGATTGGTTTCTGTTTGGTTTTCTAAAAAATTAAAAGCTTTAATTAATAGGTTTACATTATGCACATGATACTCTTTGTTCTTTGCAAACTGCTTTTTAAAATCAAAATATTTAATTGCTTTTTTTAAGTCTTTTAAAATTTCTGATTTTTTTAATTTGTGCTCTTTTATATGTAATTGTAGGCTCATTAATCTTGCTTATTAGGTTTAACCAATTTAAAAGTAATATCAAAGTTTAGTAGATCTTCTACTGATGTGTTTAATACTTTACCAATGATGTATAGATTTCTGTACGAAATTTCTGTTGTGTTGTCTTTATGCATATACAGCCAATTTAAAAAGGTACGTTGGCTAATGTGTAGTATTTCAGGAAGTTCTTTGCGAAGTTCCCGGTTCTTATCTGCGGTAAATTTTGTTTGTAAAATTTCTAAAATTCTGTACTTGCGGTTGCTGTAATCTACTTTTTTCATAATTGCTTTGTTTTTTAGGGGTTTTTCCCTTTGTTATTATTTGTTTTTATTTTACTTTTACATTTTTAAAAGTGTTTTTTTATTTGTAAAAATGTACTTTGTACTTTGCAAATGTAAAACAAACGTTTGAAAAAAACAAATAATAATTTGAAATTTTAAAAAAAATGTTTGAAATAGATAAAAGACTTAGAGAAATACAAAAACATTACAATCTTAAAAGTTATGCTCAATTTGCTGAATTAGTAGGTATTAGTCATCAAACAGCCTCTAATTATTTAAAAGGAAAACAAAAACCGGATTTTCAAAAAATAGCATTAATACTACAATCGTTTGATAAAATAGATGCTAATTGGTTAATTTTAGGGAAGGGAGAAATGTTTTTAACCCAAAAAGCAACAATCACAGATGAAAATTTAACCGATTTAATCAAATTACAAAGAGAAAAAATACAATCATTAGAAAAAGAAATTTTACGTTTAAAAAAGGATAAAAGAGCGTCTTATACAAATAGTTAGTATAGGATTTTATATAAATTAATTTAAAACTAAAATTATGGATAAACCTATAAGAAGATACAGCAAAATAAGAGAAAACTACAATTATTTAAAAGAAGATTTTCCAAATTTAACAGATTTTGAATTAATGTCTTTATCTATTCAAGAGCAAAGAAACGAAATCATAAGAGAGGGTTTAGGTGTTTCCAGTTTTTACAAAAACCCTACATATTTAGAGGAAATACTTAGTGTTTTACATTATATAGCAAAAGACATATCAATTAAATAACAATGTCAAAACAATGTCAAATTAATAAAAAAAAGTAGCGAGCAAATAAGATAATTTACTGATTTGTAAGGGTTTAAAAAAGTGCGAGATTTTGGGATTTCCTCTGCTCCTCGCTACAACTTTAAAAAACACTTCATATTTGTATGAGGTGTTTTTT
>CAYOWM010000206.1:0-3832 GCA_964407635.1 uncultured Flavobacteriaceae bacterium | reverse complement strand
TTACCGTGCTGTTTTTCTAAAAAGGCAACTGTTTCTTTAAAGGATTTTGTAATAATATCTTTTTTAGTTTCTTTCTTTTCAGGAGTAGTAATGTCATCATCCCAAATAGAATTTACGGTTTCTAATTGTCTTTGGAATTGCGATTTAGACATATGTGTTTGTAAAAATTGTTCAAATCCTTTTTTACCTAATTCATCTTGAAAAGTATTTTTCATAAAATTGTATTTAAACAATACAAATATGGTTGGTGCTACTTGATCAAGTTCGTAACTTCCGTCCCAAATTCGAAGGGTTTTTAAAGCAATTTCCTCATTTTTTGATAGGTTTTTTTCCGAAATTGCATTCACAATTTTAGGTAAATAATCTGGTATTACCGATGAGGTAATATCGGTAACTAATACTTGCATATCCATTACTTCAATATCTTCCATATCGGTAAGTTCATCTACAATTCGTTTTGCACGATCTTTTGGTAAATAATAGCCTGGATAATACCCTGTTTTAAGTTTACTTGGTTGGTTATTAGCAGAATACACGTATCCTTCTGGAGCATTTATTGCTTGTGGATTTTCTGAAAAAGGCATATATGTTACTTTATCATCTTTTCCGTTTGCACCATCTAAAATAAAATTAGGATTAACGCCATCTTGGTGTTTGTATAATTTTCCTGCTGCGAACCAAGCGTAGTTTCCTTTAGCATCACCATACATTACATTTAGTCCTGGCGAATAAATTTTTGCAACACCTTTTTTAAAATCCTCTATATTATTTGCATGTGAAATTTCATAACAAGCAGCCAACATTTCATTGTCAAATTTTGTGTAAACCCAATCCATTGCCACAGGTTCTTTGTCTTGTATGGCTTCGATAAAATCGTTCATTATAGCACCATGTTTGCTTATTTTTACGTTGAATGTTTCGGTAGTTCCTCCTTTTATTTTTACAGTTTTTGTAATTTCTTTAAAGGCTACATACGTACTATCTACTTTGTATTCATTTGGATTATTAGGATTTAATTCCTCTTTATAAAAATCTAAGTCATCATTTTCAAACATAGTTAATCCATACGCATAATTTCGGTTGTGTGCCAAAAACGGAAACGCTGTTAAACCTAAATTAAAGCCATAAATTTCATAATCAGGACATACAATATGCGATTCGTACCAAACAGCAGGTTGCGAGTAATTTATGTGTGGATCGTTGGTAAAAATTACTTTGCCACTTTTGGTTTTTTTTGGTCCTACAACCCAAGCATTTGAACCTATAAATGGCGAAACAGGTAAATCATTCATAATATCGGTTACCGAAGCAACTAAATCACTTTCTACATCAGAAATTTCTTTTTTTGGATTAAAAACAGGTATGAGTGTAGTAGTTGTATCTATTTCAATACCTAATTCTTGTACGTATTTATCGCCTAATTTTTTACGAATATTAGTCATTAACGGGTCGGTTTTTTGAGCCATAGCAAAGCTAAAACTCATATAACCAAATACGTTGTACATATCTACAAGGTCAAATTTTTCTTTTTCTATTCCGATAAGTGTATATTCAATAGGAGTTGGTCCTTCCTCAATAAATTGATTGACACCATCTAAATAAGCCATAGCGTATGTATATGCTTTTGAATTTTTGTCTATTTTAGCAATAGATCTTTTTCCTGCATCTTCTAATCCCATTCCTAAAAAGAATTTATCGGTTTTTAAAAATAAATTATCGTTTGGAGTTTTATCTTTTCCAAAAATTTCGGATAATCTACCAGATGCTATTCTGCGTAACAATTCCATTTGCCATAACCTATCTTGTGCGTGGACATAGCCTAAAGCAGTGTAAGCATCTTTTTGATTTTTTGCGTAAATGTGAGGTACACCAATGCTATCGTAATAAACTTCTACTGGATTTTTAAGATTTTTTATGCTTAATTCTCCTTTATAAGTAGGTTCTAAATGTTTGAAGTAAAAAAAGATAAAAACGATGGATAATAGTACAATACTCAATAAGAATAGTAGTATTTTTTTAAAAATTTTCATAATGGACTTAGTTAGAAATACAAAGTACGTGTTTTTTTTCTAAAAAATCAATAAATTATGTATTTTTTATCGGAATTTCAATTAGTAAATGCAACTTAAAAAGTTTATCTTTGCAAACTATTTAGAATAAAAAAGATGAATAATATTGTTGCCATAGTAGGAAGACCAAATGTAGGAAAATCTACCCTTTTTAATCGTTTAATTAAACAACGACAAGCAATTGTAGATAGTGTAAGTGGTGTTACAAGAGATCGACACTATGGAAAAAGCGATTGGAACGGAAAAGAATTTTCGGTTATTGACACTGGTGGTTATGTTACTGGTTCAGACGATATTTTTGAAGCAGAAATTCGCAAACAAGTGCAATTAGCTATTGATGAAGCAGATTTTATTCTTTTTGTAGTAGATGTAACCGCAGGAATAACACCAACCGATAGCGAGGTTGCTCAATTACTTAGAAAGGTTAAAAAGCCTGTTTTTTTGGTAATTAATAAAGTAGATAATGCAATGCGTGATACCGATGCTGTAGAATTTTATTCGTTTGGTCTTGGTGAATATTATACCTTATCTGCTATTAACGGTAGCGGAACTGGTGAACTTTTAGATGCTTTAGTTGCTAAAATGCCTGAACCACTAGAGGAGGAAACAGATGAATTGCCAAGATTTGCAGTTGTTGGTCGTCCGAATGCAGGAAAATCCTCTTTTGTAAATGCTTTAATAGGTAAAGAACGTAATATTGTAACCGATATTGCAGGTACAACACGTGATTCGATTGATACAAAATTTAATAAATTTGGTTTTGATTTTAGAATTATTGACACTGCAGGAATCCGAAAAAAATCTAAAGTTAAAGAGGATTTAGAATTTTATTCGGTAATGAGAGCGGTACGTTCTATTGAAAATTGTGATGTAGCTATTTTGATTATTGATGCTACGAGAGGTTTTCAAGGACAAGATCAAAATATTTTTTGGTTGGCTCAAAAAAACAGAAAAGGAATAGTTATTTTAGTAAATAAATGGGATTTAGTAGAGAAAGATCATAAAACTACCAAACTTTTTGAAGAACAAATACGAAAGGAAACGGCTCCGTTTAGAGATGTTCCTATTGTATTTACTTCGGCTTTAACCAAACAGCGTTTATTAAAGTCGTTAGAGGCAGCAGTAGCGGTTTTTAAAAACAGAAAACAAAAAATTGCAACTAGTAAACTTAATGAAACGATGCTAGAAATAATTCAGCATAATCCACCACCAGCACTTAAAGGAAAGTTTGTGAAAATTAAATATTGTATGCAATTACCAACACCAACACCACAATTTGTGTTTTTTGCTAATTTACCACAATATATTCGCGATCCATATAAACGCTTTATCGAAAATAAATTGCGCGAAATTTATGATTTTTCAGGAGTTCCGATTACGATTTATTTTAGGAAGAAATAAGAAACAAAAAAACAGGAAATAAAAATATTTCGTGTTTTTTTTTTGTAATTGCATGTAATATTATGGGTCAGTTATAAAAGTTGAGGATTTATTAAAAAATTCAATAAATATTTTTTTGTATAAAATATCTGTATTGACGATAGACTTTAGCAACGATTTGAATATGCGTAGTTGCGAATTTTAAATACCGAAAACTTTAGGTTAAATACTTAATTTTGTAAAAGTACAAAATTTTGAGTTAAGCACAAAACCGCAATCACTGTTATATATTGTTGTAATTAGTGTTTTATCTATTTAATTTAGGATTATATATTGACTTTATTATACTTTCTAATGTTTCTGAAAAATGATCATTTATTTTA
>CAYOWM010000205.1:0-3847 GCA_964407635.1 uncultured Flavobacteriaceae bacterium | reverse complement strand
AACAAAGATAATAAAAATTTGGCTTTGTTGTTTTCTATAACGCTACGCAATGCAATCGCACAGAAGCGACTGTGGTTATTCGTGTGTTAGCTGGTAAACTGCGGATATAAAATTTTACTAAAGTCTATCATCAATACAGGTATTTTGCAAAAAAAATCCTTTATTGAATTATTTTGATAATCTCCAATTTATATATCTAACTCATTTACACCAATTCCAAAACCTTTTTTAAATCATTAATTAAATCTTCGGCATCTTCAATACCAACACTAAGCCTAATTAAAGAATCCGTAATTCCTAATTTTTCACGTTCTTCAGCAGGAATGGATGCGTGTGTCATGGTTGCAGGATGATTAGCAAGGCTTTCTACACCACCAAGCGATTCGGCAAGGGTAAAAACACTTAAGTTTTCTAATACTTTAAAGGTTGCTTTGCGTGAAGTATCTTTTAATCTAAAAGAAAGCATTCCGCCAAAATTACGCATTTGTTTTTTAGCAATTTCATGATTTGGATGCGATTGTAAACCAGGATAATACACATTTGCTATTTTAGTGTGGTTTTCTAAAAAATTTGCTACAGCCATACCATTTTCGCAATGTCTTTGCATACGTATTGCCAATGTTTTTACACCACGCAACGCTAAAAACGAGTCCATTGGTCCTGCAATTCCTCCTCCAGCAAATTGTATAAAATGTAAATCCTCGGCAAGTTTTACATCTTTTACCATTAAAGCTCCCATAACAATATCGGAATGTCCTCCAAGATATTTTGTGGCAGAATGCATTACAATATCAGCACCTAAATCTAATGGTTGTTGTAAATAAGGTGTTGCAAATGTGTTGTCTACAACACTTAAAATATTATTTTCTTTCGCAATTTTGGTGATTGCAACAATATCGGCAACTTTTAATAACGGATTGGTTGGTGTTTCCATCCAAATTAATTTGGTGTTTTTTGTAATGGCTTTTTTTACATTTTCAGGGTCATCCATATTTACAAAATGAAATTTTAAACCATATTTTTCAAAGAGTTTGGTAAACATTCTATATGTTCCTCCGTAAAGATCGTCTCCAGCAATAATTTCGTCATTAGGATTAAGCAAACGTAGTACACAATCGGTTGCAGCTAAACCAGACGAAAAGGCAAAACCATGTGTGCCATTTTCAATAGAAGCAAAGGCGTTTTCTAAAGCTGTTCGTGTTGGATTTGCAGCTCTAGAATATTCATAACCTTTATGTTGTCCAGGACTACTTTGTGCAAAAGTTGAAGTTTGAAAAATAGGAGTCATTACTGCTCCTGTTGTTGGTTCGTGTTGTTGTTTTCCGTGAATTACTTTTGTGTTGAATTTCATTTTTTACTGTTTATATAAAATGTTTTTATTAATTTTTAGGTTAGTTTTTTTATTAATTTCCCAACGGTTAATCCTTGTCCGATTATAGAAAATACCACAACTGTATAGGTCATTACTAAAAATAAATCTCGGTTCATTTCGTGTGGTAAACTCAAAGCTAAAGCTATTGAAATGCCGCCACGAAGTCCTCCCCAAGTCATGATAATATTGGTGTTTTTAATAAAATCTAATTTTTTTGCATAGAATTTAATTGGTAGCATAAGTGATAAATATCTAGCAAATAATAAAGCAGGAATTGCAAGTACACCAGCAAGAAAAAATTCTTTTTCAAAAGTTAAAACTAATAATTCCATTCCGATCATTACAAATAAAATGGTGTTTAAAAGGACATCGACTAATTCCCAAAATTTATCTACATATTGTTCGGTTATTTCGCTCATTGCAGATTGCCGAACTGTATCGTTACCTACAATTAATCCTGCAACAACCATTGCTAACGGAGCAGAAACATGAATTTTACTTGCAAATAAAGTTCCTCCCATAACTGCAGCAATAGTTATAATTACTTCGGTGTCATAATCGTCGATAGATTTTAAAAGTTTATAGGTTGTGTAACCAATAAAACTTCCTAATAATAAACCACCACCAACTTCTTGAAAAAATTCTAATGTGGTATGTAAAACCGAAAAATGTGCTAATCCTTTATTTGCAATTCCAAAAATGGTTATAAATACTACCACACCAACGCCGTCGTTAAACAACGATTCACCTACAATTTTTGTTTCTAATTTTTTTGGAGCACCAACTTTTTTAAGAATTCCAAGTACAGCAATAGGATCTGTTGGTGAAATTAAAGCACCAAAAAGCAAACAATAGATAAAATCCGTATCTAAACGAATTACTTGTAGTCCGAAATACACAAAAATTCCAACTAAAAGAGTAGAAATAAGTGTGCTTAGTGTTGCAAAAGCTAAAATTGGTTTTTTCTGAATTTTTAATTGCTGAAAATTAGTATGCAAAGCTCCAGCAAAAAGTAAAAAACTTAGCATAATATCTAATAAAAGCGTTCGAAAATCAATATGACCAATAAATTCACGTTCTTTTTCTAATAAAGTAGGATCAAAATAGCTTAAAGCGAAAACTAAAAGTGTAAAAACAATAGTAATTACCATTAAACCAATAGTATTTGGAAATTCTAAAAATCGTACATTTATATAACCAAAAATAGCTGAAAATACGATTAAAACAGTTGCTATTACGTAAGTATCCATTAGTCTAATTGTTTTTTAATGCTCAATATAATTCCCAAATGAATACCTTCGTGTAATGCATTAAATTGTAAAGCATCCTCAATATTTTTTAATACAATATTAGTACTTGTGGGATATTCGGTAAAATTTTTAAATCCATTTTCTTTGTATAAAATTTTAGTGTTATTAATTAATTTAAAATATTTATTTTTAAGTAGTTGTATATCATTATCAGAATAATTAGTTTTACACACAGAACCTTTTTTAAAACGCTTTATAAAATCCAAATCTATATCAATTTCCAAACCTGAAAGTCCGTAACTAAGCATTTGTTCCGTAACGACGATATGTGCTATATTCCAAAAAATATTGTTATTAAATCCTTTAGGTATATAGTTTAATTGTTCTAAAGACAACTCGTCTAATAAATTAGATAAAAGCTTTCGTGTAAATATTGCTGTTTGAAAAATCATTGTTTTAATTTTTGATAAAAATAAACAATATTTCTATTACAGCAGAATAAAATTTTCTTTGCATCTTTGTATTTCTATAATTTACCTATGAATAAGATATATTATTTAAAAACTTGTGATACTTGTAAACGTATTTTAAAACAAATTAAAGATAAAATAGGAAGTAACAAATTTAATTCTTTTAAATTTCAAGAGATTAAATCAGAATCTATTACTGTAATTCAATTAGAGGAAATGTTTAATCTTTCAAAATCGTATGAAGCTTTGTTTAACAAACGAGCAAAAAAATATACAGCACGAGGTTTAAAAAACGAAAATTTAACAGAGCAAGATTATAAAAATTTAATTTTAGAAGAATATACCTTTTTAAAAAGACCTGTAATTATTTATGAAAATGAAATTTTTATAGGAAACAGTAAAAAAGTACTAACACAATTATTTAAAAAATTTGATACTTAAGCACAATGAAAAATAAAATTAAAGCAGTAGAAACTTTCCATAATGCATTCGGAATTAAAAACCGAAAAACACCAATAGCAAAAATACCAGAAATGCAATTGCGTTTTGATTTGATGGATGAAGAAAATAAAGAATACTTAGAAGCTACAAAAAACAACGATTTAGTTGAGGTTGCCGATGCCTTAGGCGATATGTTATACATTTTATGTGGCACTATTTTAGCACACGGAATGCAAGATAAAATGGAAGAAGTATTTAATGAAATCCAAAAATCTAATATGAGTAAATTAGGAGCAGATAACCAACCAATTTAT
>CAYOWM010000204.1:0-3867 GCA_964407635.1 uncultured Flavobacteriaceae bacterium | reverse complement strand
TTTGCAGTTTAAAATCAAATGTTTTTTTAAGCACCAACTCATTTTCATTATACGAATACCTAAATTCATTAGCATCAATAATTGTAATTCGTTTACTATGAATTGCAACAACAGTTCCGCTAATTACATCATCTAAAACGGACACCTCATCACCAACAACAAATTTAGAAATTTTCACAATTATACTTTTAAATCTTTATCGTATGGTATTTTTTTAAGAATATGCTTGATAACATCTAATCGTGCACTTGTTTTTCTGTTGGCACGAATAATTTTAAAGCGTAATTTTCCTTTTTTAGTGTTTTCAAACATTTTACGCTTATATGCTGTGTAATCATTCCATAATTCTTGTGCTTTCTCATCAACTGGAGTCATTTTCCATTGCTTTAACGGATTATTTTTTATATCTCTAAAACGTTTTTCTTGCTCTCGTTTAGAAATGGACATATATATTTTAACCAAAATAGTTCCAGATTCGGTTAGCATTCGTTCAAAATCATTTACTTGATTCATAAATATTTTGTATTCTGCTTCGGTACAAAACCCATTTACAGGTTCTACCACTGCTCTATTATACCAACTACGATCAAAAAACACGATTTCACCTCCTTTTGGCAATTGGTTTATATATCGTTGAAAATACCATTGTGTTTGCTCCTCTTCGGTTGGTTTTGGCAAGGCTACGATTCGCAAATGTCTAGGATTCATTTTTTCGGTAATTCGTCGTATTGCACCACCTTTTCCTGCTGCATCACGACCTTCAAAAATAACCACAACTTTTTTATTGTTATTAATTACCCAAGTTTGTAACTTAATTAGTTCTACTTGAAGTTTTTTTAATTCTTTTTCGTAATCTACATATCGAATTGCTTTTTCGTAATTTAACGGTTCTCTACGTAGCAAAGCCAACATTCCTTTTTTAGAATTTAACTTTTTAATATTGGAAGTATTTAATAAATTTTCTGACATAATTTTTAAGATTCAAATTGTTTAACGGAACGATAATAACGCATCACTACATTAGGATCTGGCAATAAACTTGCTGCGGATTCGTCTTTATTTTCGTATTCAAACTTAGATAAAACATACCGAATACTCTCTAACCTTGCCGTTAACTTATTGTTTGTTTTTACGACAATCCAAGGACAATATGTAGTGTGTGTTTTACTAAACATTTGCTCTTTATAATAGGTATAATCATCCCATAATTCCTGTCCTTTTTGATCTACAGGACTAAATTTCCAACGTTTTAAAGGATTTTTCAGCCTTCCGTTAAATCTGCTTTGTTGCTCTTCTTTAGAAATGGAAAACCAAAATTTAATAATTTCCACTCCTGATTCGTATAACATATGTTCAAATTCAGGCACTTGCACCATATACTGCTTGTATTGCTCTTTAGAACAAAAACCCATTACTGGTTCTACTACTGCTCTATTATACCAACTACGATCAAAAAATACAATTTCACCAGGATTTGGTAATTGCTTTATATAACGTCTAAAATACCATTGTCCTTGCTCTACTTCGGTAGGTTTTGACAAGGCAACTAATCGCATAGAACGTGGATTTAAATGTTCGGTAAATCGTCGTATTGAGCCTCCTTTTCCTGCGGCATCTCTACCTTCAAAAATTATAGCTACACGTTTACCTGTTTTTTGTACCCATTGCTGTAATTTTACCAATTCAATTTGGAGTAATTTTAATTCCTCTTCATACTGTAATGTTTCTAAAACGGTGTCAATTGCTACATTTTTTGCTTTTGCACGTGCAATTAATTCTTTTTTTGTTGTTACATTTTGGAAGTCTTCTTCCGTTAATAAATTAGATTTTTTCATGCTACATATCTTTGCTCAAAGATACAAAAACACAGCTAATTTTAAAAGAAAAAAAAGGTTATTTTTGAGGTGTAATACAACTATTGGCATTGGTGGAAATATTTAATTTAGCATCGGAAGGAGATATATATTTAATACCCAAACCCAAACCTCTTAAAATAAATAGAAGTCCGATAATTACCACAAAAACAGGAATTATTTTCTGAATTTTATTTCGAACAGACACTTTTAAAAAATTACCTGCAAAAACTGCTAAAGTCATCATTGGTATGGTTCCTAAACCAAAAACAAACATATACAACGAACCTAAAAAGGCATTTGAAACACTTATCGAACCAAATAATGCCATATACACCAATCCGCAAGGTAAAAATCCGTTAAAAAAACCTGTTAAAAACAAGGCTTTGAATGATTTTTTTTGCAAATATAGGCCAAGACTTTTCTTTACTCGTCCTATTAACGAATACAAGGGTTTGGTAAAATTATACTTGTTAAATATCTTTACAGGAATTAAAACGATCAAAATCATTAAAACACCCACAATAATAGATATATTTTGTTGAAATCCTGCCAAATATAATCCTTTTCCTAAAAAACCAAAAAGTAAACCAATAAAAGCATACGCTAATAATCTACCAATATGATAGGTTATAGT
Source organism: uncultured Flavobacteriaceae bacterium (assembly GCA_964407635.1). GTDB lineage: Bacteria > Bacteroidota > Bacteroidia > Flavobacteriales > Flavobacteriaceae > S010-17. The sequence goes on along the minus strand of CAYOWM010000204.1, from coordinate 1,377 downwards.
TTGCAAAATCATTTTAGGTTTATTTTTTCTATCTAAAGGTAACACAAAAGCTATTGGTCCACACATTCCGATACAGTGGAAACTTCCTAAAAGACCTAAAATAAATGCTGTATAGACTAACACTTTTTAATAATAAAAATTATCTTTAAACAAATATGCTTTATCATCCATTTTCCAAGAGATGTTTACAATATAAATTCCTTTTACCAATTTAGCATCCGAAATAAACATATTACCGTTTTCTAAAGAAATTGGTACGCTAAAATCTAGTTTATCATCTGCTGAACGTATAAATTTAACCTTTCCTACAATATTTTTTTCTTTTAATTCAGTAGGAAATGTAATTTCAACTCCTGTCTCAGTCGTTTTTAATTGGATTTTGCTACTCAAAGCATTTGCTTTAGTAACAGCATCAATTTCTTGTTGGTAATTTATTTCATCTTTATAATAATTTTCGGTTACCAAATGATGATCGTACTTACTATTTGTAAACGTTTTATATACAAATGAAAGTATAAACAACATAAATGAAATCATTGCAATTGCAATACCTGTTCCCCAATTTATTTTCATGATATATGTTTTTATATTATTTTGAAGGTGACTGAAAGTTTGTTATTGCTTTTTCAATCAATTTACCATCAGAATATACACCAATTTTTATTTTTTCGTGTGAGGATTTCAATTCGGATTTTGGTATGATAACAAAAATTGTTCCTTCTTGTAATGCCTGTTTATCCAAATGTATATTTCCACCAACCATTTCAATTTTTCCGTTGTGATTTATTAATTTTAAATCAATATTATTATAATCGTGTGTTGTTTTATTTACTAATTTAAAGGTATATACATTTTTAATAGTATTTCCTTCTTCGTAATACATTTTTCCTGGAAGTTTTACAATAGTAGAATCTACATCGTTTCGTAAAAACAATAGAGAGGTCAACAAACCTAATAATATTACTAAAACTGCTGTATAGAATTTTAACCTTCCGTTAAACTTAAACGGTTTTCCTTCTTTAATGTTATTTTCTGAGGCATAACGAATCAAACCTTTTTCATAGCCAATTCGGTCCATAACCTCATCACAAGCATCAATACAAGCGGTACAATTTACACATTCAAGTTGCGTACCATTACGAATATCAATTCCTGTAGGACAAACGACCACACATTGATTACAATCAATACAATCTCCATAACCTAAAGCACTTCTATCTTCGTTTTTACGGAATTTTTTTCTGCCATTTTCAGCTTCACCTCTTGTAAAATCATAGGCAACATTAATGGAATTTTTATCTAATATCCCACCTTGCAATCTTCCGTAAGGACAAACTATAATACATACTTGCTCTCTAAACCAAGCAAATACAAAGT
>CAYOWM010000203.1:0-3903 GCA_964407635.1 uncultured Flavobacteriaceae bacterium | reverse complement strand
GAGGCTTTTTTTCTATGTCTTATATATATTATTTTACAAAATTAATTTTACGCATTCGTAAGCTTACAGGTGTAACTTCTAAATATTCATCATCTCTAATATATTCCATACATTCTTCTAAAGAAAATTCTACTTTAGGGAAAATTTTTGCAGCATTATCATTTCCAGAGGAACGTACATTTGTTAATTGCTTTCCTTTAATAAGGTTTACGCCTAAATCGTCGTTTTTACTATTTTCACCAACTACTTGGCCTTTGTAAATTTCTTCATTCGGATCGATAAAGAAACGACCTCTATCTTGTAATCTGTCGATAGCGTAAGCAGTTGCTTTACCAGTAATTGACGAAACAATTGCTCCTTTTCCTTCATCTGAAAATTCGCCTTTTAACGGTGCGTATTCACTAAAACGATGGTTGATAATTGCAGTACCAGAAGTTGCCGTTAATATTTTATTTCGTAAACCTATTAATCCTCTTGACGGAATGGTAAATTCTAAATGTTGCAAATCACCTTTAGGTTCCATAACTAGTAAATCACCTTTACGCAGCGAAACTAAATTAATTGCTTTACTTGCGTGTTCTTCAGGAACATCAATCGATAAGGTTTCCATTGGTTCGCATTTTACACCATCAATAGTTTTAATAATTACTTGTGGTTTACCTACTTGTAATTCGTATCCTTCTCTACGCATGGTTTCGATTAATACGGATAAATGCAATACACCACGACCGTAAACAATAAATTTATCTTCCGAATCGGTATATTCAATTTTCATTGCTAGATTTTTTTCTAGCTCTTTTTCTAATCTATCACGTAAATGTCTGGATGTTACATACTTACCTTCTTTGCCAAAAAATGGCGAATTGTTAATAGTAAACAACATACTCATAGTAGGTTGGTCAATAGCAATTCTTGGTAATGCTTCTGGATTTTCTAAATCAGCAATAGTATCACCAATTTCAAAGCCTTCAATACCTGTAATTGCACAAATATCACCACTTCGTACTTTAGATACTTTCATTTTTCCCATCCCTTCAAAAACGTGTAATTCTTTAATTCGTACTTTTTTGAAAGAGCCATCAGCTTTACAAAGTTTATAATCTTTATTTTCTTCTAAATCACCTCTAAAGACTCTACCAATGGCAATTCTTCCTGTAAAAGAGGAAAAATCTAATGACGTTATTTGCATTTGTGGTGTTCCTTCACGATATGGTGCTTCAGGAATGTATTTTATTATCGAATCTAAAAGCGGAATAATATTGTCTATTTGCTCTTTCCAATCGTAATTCATCCAACCAAATTTTGCCGAACCGTAAACGGAAGGGAAATCTAATTGTTCTTCGGTTGCATCTAGTGCAAACATTAGGTCAAAAACTTTTTCGTGTACTAAATCTGGTGTACAATTTTCTTTATCTACTTTATTAATTACTACAATTGGTTTTAAGCCTAGTTCTAAGGCTTTACCTAAAACAAATCGTGTTTGTGGCATTGGTCCTTCAAAGGCATCTACTAATAAAAGTACACCATCAGCCATTTTTAATACACGTTCTACTTCACCCCCAAAATCGGCATGACCAGGAGTGTCAATCACATTAATTTTTACGTCTTTATAGGTTACGGAAACGTTTTTTGAAAGAATTGTAATTCCTCTTTCTCGTTCTAAGTCATTGGAATCTAGTAAAAGATCGGTACGAACCTTACGTTCGTCTAAAATTTTTGCTTGGTCGATAATTTTATCTACTAATGTTGTCTTTCCGTGATCAACGTGTGCAATAATTGCTATGTTTCTAATGGATTGCATATTTTTTATATCTATTTTAAAAGCGGCAAAAATACGCTTTAACTTACGAATAGCACTTGTTTTATGAATTTATTTTTATAAAAGTGATATTTATCACATTGTTTGAATTAAAAGATGTTAATTTTGTATCGTAATTAACCTAAATTTATATGTCATGATAAAATCATTTTTACCTTTAATAGATTGGACAATGGGAGTTATTGGTGGTCTTTTTTTATTTGTTGTATTTGGAGGATTAGCACTAATGCTTATTCTTTTTATGCGTAGCGGTAAAAAAAAATAGCACCAAAGAAAAGCAACTTTTATATCGGATTAATTAATCTGCAAAATTTACCATTATATTATTTTAAAAAAAAAATATTACAATTTTTCTTTTAAAAAAGTAGCTGTATATGATTTTTTATTTTTAATAAACTGTTCTAGTTTTCCTTGAAAGATAAGGTTTCCGCCTTTTTTTCCTCCTTCTAAACCTAAATCAATTATATAATCGGCACATTTAATCAACTCAATATTGTGTTCAATTACAATTATAGAATGACCGTTATCTAGCAAAGCATAAAAAGATTTTACCAATTTATTTATATCATGAAAATGCAAACCTGTTGTTGGTTCGTCAAAAATAAACAAGGTTTTTTTTGCATTTGAACCTTTAATTAAAAACGATGCAAGTTTAATTCGTTGTGCTTCTCCTCCTGACAAGGTAGAAGATGCTTGTCCTAATTGCACATAACCTAAACCAACATCTTGTAAAGGTTGCAGTTTTTTTACTAGTTTAAAATCCTCGGTTTCTTTAAAAAAGACAAGTGCTTCGTCAATAGTTAAGGATAAAATATCGGCAATAGATTTTTTATTGTACAATACCTCTAATACATCTTTTTTAAAACGCTTTCCTTTGCAGACTTCACAAGGTAAGTGTACGTCAGCCATAAATTGCATTTCTACCGTTACTTGTCCTTCGCCTTTGCAGGTTTCACAACGACCACCATCTACATTAAAGGAGAAATGTTTTGGTTGAAAATTACGAATTTTAGACAGTTTTTGATGTGCAAAAATACTACGAATATCATCGTAAGCCTTAATATACGTAACAGGATTAGAACGACTAGATCTTCCTATAGGATTTTGATCTACAAATTCAATCTCTTTTATATCATTTATTGCTCCTTTTAGTTCGGTAAATTCACCTATTTTATCACTATATTGATGCAAGTGTTTGTGTATTGCAGGATATAAAATATTTTTAACTAAAGTGCTTTTTCCACTACCAGAAACACCTGTTACTACGGTTAAGTTATCTAACGGAAATTGCACATCTATATTTTTTAGATTATGCTCTCTTGCTCCGATTATTTCGATAAATTTTTTGGATGCTCTACGTTTTTTTGGCACTTCAATTTCTAGTGTACCTTTTAAATATTTTCCTGTTAAAGTATTGGATTTTACGATTTTTTTAAATGTTCCTTCCGCAACTAATTCGCCTCCAAATGAACCTGCTTCAGGACCAATATCAAAGATATAATCTGCTTGTTTCATTATATCCTCATCGTGTTCTACCACAATAACGGTATTACCCAAATCTCGTAAATTTTTAAGTACTTTGATTAATTTTTCGGTATCTTTTGGATGTAATCCGATACTTGGTTCGTCTAAAATATACATCGAACCAACTAGCGAACTACCTAAAGAGGTTGCCAAATTTATCCGTTGTGATTCTCCTCCAGACAAGGTGTTTGATGCACGATTTAGGTTTAGATAATTTAAACCTACATCGTTTAAAAACTGAATTCTATTTTTAATTTCTACCAATAAACGTTTCGCTATTTCGGCATCGTATTTATTTAATTTTAAATTCTGAAAAAATTCTTGTAATTCATCTAAAGGTAAATTAATTAATTGCGATATAGTTGCATCACCAACTTTTACATAATCCGTTTCGGTTCTAAGGCGATTTCCGTTACAAGAAGTACAAATTGTTTTTCCGCGATACCTTGATAACATTACGCGAAATTGTATTTTATAGCTTTTCTTTTCCAAATATTTAAAAAAAGCGTTTAATCCTTTAAAATAGGGATTTCCTGTCCATAATAATTCTTTTTGTTCTT
>CAYOWM010000202.1:0-3927 GCA_964407635.1 uncultured Flavobacteriaceae bacterium | reverse complement strand
TTGTTTCTATGGGATTTTCAGGACACACAGCAGGAAGTATTTTTGAAGGCGAAAAAAAATTCGATTTAGTTTTAAGGCTAGATAAATCTAATCGTAAAGATATAACAGACCTACAAAATTTGTTTATCGATTTACCAAACGGAACAAAAATTCCACTAAGCGAAGTAGCAACCGTAAGCTATAAAAAAGGAGCAGCAAAAATTTCTCGTGATGATACTAAACGACGTGTAGTAGTAGGAATTAACGTACGTGATAGAGATTTGCAATCCGTTGTGGATGATATTAAAAATGCAATAGATACAAAAGTAAAAATTCCTGTAGGATACTCCGTTACTTACGGAGGACAGTTCGAAAACCTCCAATCTGCAAAAGACCGATTAGCCATTGCCGTACCAATCGCATTAATTTTAATTTTTATTTTGTTGTTTTTTGCCTTTAATTCCGTTAAGGAAGCTTTAATTATTTATTCAGCCATTCCGTTTGCAGCAGTTGGTGGAATTATCTTTTTGTGGATACGAGATTTACCATTTAGTATTTCAGCAGGTGTTGGATTTATCGCACTTTTTGGTATTGCCGTTTTAAACGGAATTGTATTAATAGAAGAATTTAAAGAATTAAAACACAACGGAATGAAAAACGACGAAGAATTAATTGTTTTCGGAGCAAAAAGTAGATTACGAGCAGTTTTATTAACCGCTTTAGCAGCAGCTTTAGGTTTTTTACCAATGGCAATTTCTAACGGAGCAGGAGCAGAGGTGCAAAGACCTTTAGCAACAGTTGTAATTGGTGGTTTGATAACTTCTACATTATTAACTTTATTGGTTTTACCTGTTTTATATTCTGTTTTTAACGCAAAAAAGAAACGAAAAAGATTTCATCTTAAAGGAGCAAAAACAAAAATAATTGGATTACTTCTTTTGTTATTTTCTTTAGGTTTACAAGCACAAAACAAACCGTTAAATCTGCAAGAATTAAAACAATTAGCCTACAAAAACAACAAAAACCTTAAAGCTTTAGAGTTGACTATTAATCAAAAAGAAATTTTAGCAAACGCCTCGGTAAATTTAGCAAATACGCAAGTGTATTACAATTATAATAATGATAAAATAACCGAAGATATCGGTATTTTTAATACATACGGAATTTCGCAAAATTTTAGTTTGCCTAGTGTTTACAAAACAAATAAAAAAGTGAATGTAGCAACTACAAGTGTGGCACAGGCAAACTATGAAACTAAAAAACAGCAATTAGACATTGCTATTGAATTAGCGTACCAAGAATTTTTATTTTATAACAAGCGGAATGAAATTTACAAGCATTTAGATAGTTTGTATCAAAATTTCGCCTACAATGCAAAACGAAAATTTGAACTTGGTGATACCAATTACTTGGAAAAAATCACAGCAAAATCAAAATACAGACAAATTCAAATGCAATATAATAAAGCAAAAAAAGAAGTAGAAATTGCCAAATTGCAAATAAAAAAATTAGTTCAAAGCGAAACGGATTTTCTTATAGAAACACCAAAAATGGATTTGTTATCTTTAAATGAGTTAACTGTTGAAAATAATAAAGGTTTAGAGCTTTATAAAGCACAAGAAAATTTATGGAAATACAAATCCGAATTAGCAAAGAAAAAACTACTACCTAATTTTAATTTAGGGTATAGTTTTGTTGATAACACGTATCTTAATGGAAGTATGCAATCTTTTCAAATCGGAATGAATATTCCGTTATTTAGAAAAAATTTAAAGGCAAAAGTACAGACTTCAAAAATTAAAAGAGATATTGTACAAAACGAATTACTTAATTACAAAACAAATTTAATGAGTAAACAACAGCAATTGTTATTAGAATTAAATTCGTATAAAGAATCCGTAGAGTATTATAAAACAGAAGGTAAAGAATTATCTAATGCTATTTTAAAAACTGCAACAAGAAGTTTTAAAGAAGGTGAAATTGATTTTTTTCAATACATACAAAGTATGGAAAATGCCTATAATATGCAGTTAAATTATTTAGAAAATCTAAATAACTATAACAAAAAAGTAATTTTAATAAACAATATAAATCTATAATCATTTGGATAAATTCCAATTATAAAAATATAAAAAATGAAAAAATATATACTAGTATTGCTTACACTAACAATTTTAAGTTGTAAGAATAAAAAAACAGTAGAAAGCACAACCACTAAAACCGAACAGCAAGAGCATGCAGATGAAATTCATGTATCAAAGCAACAGTTTGATGGTTCAAAAATGCTTTTAGGCACATTGTCTAAACAAAACTTTCCTGAAATTGTAAAAGCAACAGGAATGATAGATGTTCCGCCACAAAGTAAAGAAATTATTACTTCCTTTTTTGGTGGTTTTATTAAAAAATCTAATTTATTAATTGGTGATAAAGTAAAAAAAGGACAAGCTTTGGTTAGTATTGAAAATCCAGAATTTGTAGATATGCAACAAGAATATTTAGAAATTAAAGAAACCTTAGAATTTTTAAAAAACGAATACGAACGTCAAAAAACACTATTTGATGAAAAAATTACTTCCAAAAAGAAATACTTAAAAGCACAGAGCGATTACAATCGTGAAAAAGCAAAATACAATGGATTAAAAAAGAAACTGCAAATGCTTAACATCAATGTTTCTGCTGTTGAAAACGGAATTATTACTTCTACAATAACGCTATTTTCAAGCATAAACGGAACGGTTACTAAAACAAATGTAAGCAAAGGAACGCCTATTTCACCAGCAGATGAAATCATGGAAATTACCAATACCGATCACATACATATTGAATTGGTAGTTTTTGAAAAAGATGCTATGAAAATCAAAAAAGATCAAGAAATTAATTTTAGAATTCCAGAAGCATCTAACAAAAATTACAATGCAGAAGTTCATTTAGTAGGAAAATCTATTGACGAAAAAACACGAACCATAAAAGTTCATGGTCATTTACACGATGAAACCAAAAACACCTTTGATATTGGTATGTTTGTAGAAGCAGAAATTTCAGTTGCAAAAAAAGAGGTTATGGCATTGCCAGAAACTGCTTTTATAGAAAGCGACGAACATTTTGTAGTGTTAAAATTAGAAAATAACACTAACGGAAATTATACTTTTGAAGCAGTTGAAGTTAAAAAAGGTAAAACATACCAAGGTTTTACAGAGCTTTTATCCGATACTATAAAACCAACGGACAAAATTTTACTAAAAGGAGGATATTCTTTGATTGGAGCAGAAGGTGGAGGACATTCACATTAATATTTTATATCTTTGAACCGAAAATAATTAGGGATTTAAAATTATGCACACAACGGAAGATTTAGAAAAACACTACGTAAACCGTAGTAATTGGTTAAGAGCCGCAATTTTAGGAGCAAATGATGGTATTTTGTCCACGGCAAGTATTATTATTGGAGTTGCTGCAGCAAGTAATACCACGAGTGATGTTGTAGTGCTTACAGGTGTTGCTGCAATTGTAGCTGGAGCTTTGGCAATGGCAGCAGGAGAATATGTTTCGGTAAGTTCACAAGCAGATATAGAAAAATCGGATTTAGAACGTGAACAATGGGAATTAGAAAATATGCCAGAATTAGAACTTTCTGAATTAGCAAAAATTTATCAAAAACGTGGTTTAAACGAGAATTTAGCTTTAGAAGTTGCAAAACAATTAACAGCACACAATGCTTTAGAAGCACATGCTAGAGATGAATTGGGAATTAATAAAATTACACAAGCAAGACCTTTGGAAGCTGCCTTGGCTTCTGGAGCAGCTTTTGTGTTTGGCGGTTCTTTGCCTTTATTGGTTGGTTTTTTAGCACCATTAAATAAAATGGTATTGGCTCAATATATTTTTGCAATGCTGTTTTTAATTATATTAGGAATAACAGCTGCAAAAATAGGTGGTTCTAGTATTGTA
>CAYOWM010000201.1:0-3927 GCA_964407635.1 uncultured Flavobacteriaceae bacterium | reverse complement strand
ATAACTTTTTATAACTTTTCCCCAACTTTTATATCTGACCCTTATTTTGTATTGCCAGTTACAAAACCTTTGGCAATTAAATACTTGCCAAGTTTGGTTGCTTGTTCTTTAGTAACATTATCTTTTAATAGATTTTTGTGCCTTTAGAAGTTAATTTTTCGCCGTAATTTGTACATGATGTTATTATAATTAGTACTAGTATTAGAATTGATTTTTCATAGTTTATATATTTTGATTATTTATAGTACAAATAACCTAATTATTAAAGTGCTTTACCATACGATGAATTGTGTATTTATTGTAATTTGCTTTTATTCATTCGCTTAAAAATGTAATCCATTATTAAGGAAAAACTCAAATAATACAACATAAATTTAGGAATAAGAATAAACATATAAAACCTACCAAAAAAACCATTCACACACCAAATTGAACCATTCATCCTAATTTTAATTTTTTAACCAATATTTACTTTTATCTTTGTACTGTAATCAAAGTTAAAATAAATTATTATGATACGTTTTATAATCTCTTTAACCATTGCAATTTTTTCGTTTGTAACTTCCGTTTTTGCACAAGATATTACAGGAAATTGGTATGGAAAACTAGAAATTCCGCAACAAAAAATACGAATTAATTTTAGTATTTCAAAAGACAACAATACGTATAAAGCCACGATGGATAGTCCTGATCAGAATGCGTTTGAAATTTCTACCGATACTACGATTTATAAAAACAAGAAACTTGAAATCCGTTTGAATGCTATGAAAATAGTGTTTAACGGAACAGTAACCGATTCGATTATTATCGGAACGTTTTCGCAAAGTGGTATGAAAATTCCGCTAAATTTAACTAGAAAAAAAAATTTAGCAGAAAAGCAAAAAGCAAGACCACAAGATCCTAAAAAGCCATATCCATATACTAGTCAAGAAGTGTTTTTTGTCAATGAAAAGGCAAATAATATAAAACTTGCAGGAACATTAACCTTACCAAAAGATGTGAAAAACCCAAAAGTGGTTATTTTAATTTCTGGTTCAGGTCCACAAAATAGAAATGAGGAAATCAAAGCCTTTAATCATAGACCCTTTTTAGTATTATCCGATTTTTTAACCAAAAATGGCATTGCTGTTTTGCGTTATGACGATAGAGGTGTTGCCAAAAGTGAAGGAACACAAAAAGGAGCAACAACCGCAGATTTTGCAACAGATACAGAAGCTGCAGTAGCATATTTAAAAAGCCGAAAAGATATTAATTTTAGTAAAATAGGACTTGTAGGACATTCCGAAGGTGGTTTAATAGCTTCGATAGTTGCTTCTGAAAATAAAAAAATAGATTTTATCGTGCTTCTTGCAGGTACAGGTGTGGTAGGAAGCGAAGTATTACAATCGCAAAGTACTCGAGCAAGTGAATTGGCAGGAGTAAGTCCTGAAGTTATCACGTTTAATAAAAATTTTGCTAGTGGTATTTTTAAAATTATGCAAAATGCAAAAAATGTTACGGAACTTAAACCTAAATTAACGTCATATTTTAACGATTTTTCTAAAAATATGGACACTCAAAGCAAATCCTACTTTAATAAAATCGTCGTAAAACAAATGATAGAATTGTATAGTAACAAATGGATGTTTTATTTTGTAAAAACAAATCCGCAAGATTATTTAAAAAAAGTTACTTGTCCGATTTTAGCTCTAAACGGATCAAAAGACTTTCAAGTATTGCCAGATTTAAACCTTAACGGAATAAAAACTGCTACCAAACACAATAAAAATGTAAAAATTATTAAATTAGATGGTTTAAATCATTTATTTCAAACCTGTAAAACAGGAGCTTTGAGTGAATACAAAGAAATTGAGGAAACATTTTCGCCAAAGGCAATGCAAATCATAGTAGATTGGATTACTAAACTTTAAAATTATGAAATACCAAAAAACACAACACAGTATCGTTTTGAATATCATTTTATTAAGTACAATTATTTTTGTTATTATTGCACACGTAAAGCAATTAGGAAGCAAACCAATTCCATTACTTCCAACCGTTATTTTGGTGTTGTTTTTAGGTTTTGTTTGGTTGTTATTTTATAAATTGCAAATTAAAATAGATGCTAAAACCATAACAGCCACTTTTGGTATAGGTCTATTAAAAAAACAAATTCCGTTAGATACTATAAATTTAGGTAGTTTGGAAGTTGTAAAGCCTTCCGCTTTAGCTGGAATCGGCATACGAATTACCAAAAAAGGAATACTATGGAACGTGAAAGTTGGTAAAGCAATTTATTTTAAAACAAAGGATGCAACAAAAACCTTTTTTGTAGGAACAGACGATGCAGAAGTAATTATAAATATTTTAAAATCAAGTAAATAAAATGAATTTTTCGTTTGAAAACAGTCTTTTTTTTATGCCTTTGTTAGTAGGAAGTATTTTTATCCTTGCAGGTTTTATTAGCTACAAATTTCCTCCAAAAAAAATAAACGATTTGTATGGCTATCGCACAGCAAATTCTATGAAAAGTCAAGAACGTTGGGATTTTTCGCAACGATATGCAGCTATTTTAATGCTATGTTGTGGTTTGTTTTTACTTGTAGTTTCTATTTTTGGATTGTTTTTCGATGTATCGGAAGGAAAAGGAGTTGCAATAGCTATGTTTTTTCTAATATCCAGCGTTATTGTATTAATTTACAAAACAGAAACCGCAATTAAACAAAACTTTAATGATCAAGAGTAAACAAAAATCGTGGTTGTTTTGGTTGTTACAATTTGCTGGTTGGGGATTTTTAGCCTTTACCAATGCTTGGGCAGTTTTGATAATGAAACCAAATTTTGACAAGCGATATGTAGTATTAAAAGCCCTTTTGTTTCTATTTTCAGGAATTTTTGCAACAAGTTTAATTCGCAATTATTTAAAGCAACAAATTAGTTTTAAAAACCTTTCTGCAAACGAATTTAAAAAATTAGGAATTGCATTATTTTTTGGGGTAACCATATTCGTTTTGTTATTACTTTTAGACCTTCCACTTTATGGATATTTTATAGATAAGAATGAAAAATTTACCAATTTACAACTCTTTTCCACTATTTTAAATGCATTTATTTTTGTGTTTTTTTGGATGCTAATTTACATTTCTGTAAAAATGTTACATCGTTTACGAAAAGATCGTTTGGAACGTTTAGAGCTAGAAAAAACCTTAAAAGAATCGCAATTAAACACTTTAAAAGGGCAAATAAATCCGCATTTTATGTTTAATAGTTTAAACAATATTCGTGGTTTAATGCTCGAGGATGTTGAAAAATCTAGAGAAATGATTACTAGACTTTCCGAAATGTTGCGATACTCGTTAATCAAAAGCAATTTAGATGTAATTTCCTTATCGGAAGAATTAGAAAATGTAGAAAATTATATCGAATTAAGTAAAATTCAATTAGAAAATAGATTACAATTCGATAAAAAAATAGATATAGAATTATTGGAAATTAAAATTCCTCCAATGCTTATTCAGATGTTATTAGAAAATGCTGTAAAACACGGTATTTCAAATTTGAATAATGGCGGAAAAATAGTTTTACAAATAAAAAAGAACAAGGCTAATTTAGAAATATTAGTACAAAATGACGGAAAGCTAATTTTAGATAAAACATCGACAAAAGTTGGTTTAAAAAACATTAAAAAACGACTGAAATTAATGTATAACGGAAAAGCAAGTTTTTCCTTAACCGAAAAAGATAATATGGTCTTTGCTTTGATTCGGATTCCGTTGAATGCGATGTTAAATAGTCACTCCTTAAATACCATTCAATCAATTTACAATCAATAAAATAACTCGTATAATTCTGTTATTTTATAGTGTTTAATTGCAAGGTTTTTCATATATTGTAGTATAAACCTTGCAATATATGATCGGAAAATCATCAAATCAAAATCAACGAAAT
>CAYOWM010000200.1:0-3939 GCA_964407635.1 uncultured Flavobacteriaceae bacterium | reverse complement strand
TATATCATAACGCAACTATTTTTAGTTGCTGTTACCACAATTACAGTTATTTATTACACCATTCATTCGTATGATATTACGAACGAAACACATATTGCAAATAAAATTAGTTTTTGGATAGTAATGATTGTAATTACACTAATTATTCTTAGTTTATTATGGCTTTTTTACCAATTACTTTACGGAATTTTACTAAAAAGATTAAAAGAAAACTATAAAGAACTAGCTAAAAATTAACCGAAAAAATTCATGGAATTAGCTTTGTTTAGATGTAAAATTTTAAAACCGAAGAAATAGCATAGTGGTGGATTTTTCGGGTAATAACTTTTCATAACGAATATCTATGAATAATTCGAATTAAATATATTCCAAACAAACATTGCAAAAACAGCTCCTAATGTAGGAGCAATAATGTAAATCCAAAGGTTTAAAATATGTCCTGAGACAATTGCAGGAGCAATACTTCTTGCAGGATTAAATGAACCTCCAGAAATTGGTGCTGAAATCAAAATTAAAACAATAATTACCAATCCTATTAATAATCCCGACACACTAAAAGAATATTTTCTTGAACTAACCCATAAAATGCTAAACATCAAAAAAAAGGTAAAAACCACTTCAATAACAAAAGATTGCAAGGAACTTCCTGTCGGATTTGTACTTCCTAAATACGTATTATTAGGAAATAAAACACGTAAAATAGTACTTGCAATAATTCCTCCTAAAATTTGAGCAATTAGATATTTTACTACCTCTTTTTTAGGCATTTTTTTACCTAAAGCCAAACTAATAGTAACTGCAGGATTAATATGAGCTCCAGATATTGCTCCAAAAATATAAATCATCAAAGCAATAACCATACTAAAAACAATAGCAATACCAAAAAGCCCTAAACTATTATTTGTAATCTCATTAACAATTACTGCTCCTGTACCAAAAAAAACAAGTGCAAATGTTCCTACAAATTCTGCTATATATTTTTTCATATCACATTAAAATATCATTATTTATGATGATACGGCTCATTTTTTAAAATGGTAAATGCACGATAAATCTGTTCTACCACAAATAACCGAAACATTTGATGCGAAAAAGTCATTTTTGAAAACGATATTTTTCCTTGTGCTTTTTTATAGACATTTTCCGAAAAACCATAAGGACCACCAATTACAAAAACCAATTGCTTAATACCAGCATTCATCTTTTTTTGCATAAATTCTGAAAACTGAATCGAAGTAAACTCTTTTCCTTTTTCATCTAATAATATCAAATTATCGGTTGCTTGTATTTTTTTTAAAAGTAATTCTCCTTCTTTTTCTTTTTGTTGCTTTTCCGATAAATTTTTAGCATTTTTTATATCTGGAATTATTTCCAATTCAAATTTAATATAATGCTGTAACCTATTTTGATAATTATCTATTAAAATTTTTAAATTTTTATCGTCGGTTTTACCTATGGCAAGAAGTTTGATTTTCATATTGCAAATATAAAACATATTTTTGCTAAAATATTTTAAAATGATTTCAGAAAAACAATTTCAAACCGAACTAGATTTAATTATTAAAAATGCTATTAGAGAGGATGTTGGTGACGGCGATCACAGCTCTTTAGCGTGTATTCCTGCTTCGGCAAACGGAAAAGCAAAACTTTTAGTAAAAGACACTGGTATTATTGCAGGTGTTGCCTTTGCGGAAATGATTTTTAAATACGTAGATGCTAATTTAAAAGTAGATATACGCATTAAAGATGGTAGCAAAGTGAAATTTGGCGATATTGTTTTGTATGTTTCAGGAAGTTCGCAATCTATTTTAAAAGCCGAAAGACTTGTTTTAAACGCTATGCAGCGAATGAGTGCCATTGCAACCAAAACCAAGCAATTTATGGATTTGTTAGAAGGCACAAAAACAAAAGTACTAGATACCAGAAAAACCACTCCAGGAATTAGAGCCTTAGAAAAATGGGCAGTAAAAATTGGTGGCGGAGAAAATCATCGCTTTGCATTATACGATATGATAATGCTAAAAGACAATCACATAGATTTTGCAGGAGGAATTACCAAGGCAATTAAAAAAACACAGCAATATTTAAAAGACATAAATAAAGATTTAAAAATTATTGTAGAAGCAAGAAATCTTAAAGAAATTGAGGAAATTTTACAATCTAAAGGAATTTACAGAATTTTAATAGACAATTTTAATTACGAGGATACTAAAAAAGCAGTAAAACTAATAGGAAACACTTGTTTAACTGAATCCTCTGGAGGAATTAACGAAAAAACTATTCGCAAATATGCCGATTGTGGTGTGGATTTTATCTCGAGTGGAGCATTAACACATTCTGTTTATAATATGGATTTAAGCTTAAAAGCTGTTTAAACTTAATTATTTTACCCTTTTTATACAAGAAAAAAAGGCTAAAACTCCTTTGCTCAATTTTTATTTAATAATAAATCAAATAAAACTACTATTAGTAATTAATTAGTTGTAGATTTGCAACTTATTAATTATTATTATAAAATGACAGGTACAGTAAAATTTTTTAATGAGTCCAAAGGTTTTGGATTTATTGTAGAGGATGACTCTAACACAGAACACTTTGTTCACATTTCAGGATTAATCGATGAGATTAGAGAAGGTGACAAAGTAGAATTTGAATTAAAAGAAGGTAGAAAAGGATTAAATGCAACTGATGTAAAAGTTGTTGACTAATTTTATTTATAAAATTTTAATTACTAAAGGCTGTCTAAAAAGACAGCCTTTTTTTATGTGTAACAGTTTGTTGAAAAAAAAACCATCCAAAAAATTGGATGGTTTTTTAAATAAAATATTTTATTTGTTATTTTACAAATGAATAACCTCATCGTAAGCTGCTGCGACAGCTTCCATAACTGCTTCGCTCATTGTAGGATGTGGATGTATTGCTTTTAACACTTCATGACCTGTGGTTTCTAGCTTTCTCCCTAAAACAGCTTCGGCAATCATATCGGTAACTCCTGCTCCAATCATATGACAACCTAGCCATTCGCCATATTTAGCATCAAAAATTACTTTTACAAAACCATCTTTTGTTCCTGCTGCACTTGCTTTACCTGAAGCTGAAAACGGAAATTTACCAACTTTTATGTCTAAACCTTTTTCTTTACATTCTTTTTCGGTTAAACCAACGCTTGCTATTTCTGGACTTGCATAAGTACAACCAGGAATATTTCCGTAATCAATTGGTTGAACATCTAAACCTGCTAGTTTCTCTACACAAGTAATTCCTTCGGCAGAAGCAGTATGAGCTAAAGCAGGACCTGGAACAACATCACCAATTGCATAATAACCTGGTAGATTTGTTTGGTAAAAATCGTTTACTAAAATTTTATCTTTGTCTATAACGATTCCTACTTCCTCTAAGCCTATATTTTCAATATTCGATTTAATTCCTACTGCAGATAATAACACATCTGCTTCTAAAATTTCCTCGCCTTTTTTAGTTTTTACCGTTGCTTTTACACCTGAACTTGAGGTATCTACAGCAGTAACACTCGAATTTGTCATTACCTTAATACTTTGTTTTTTTAAAGAGCGTTCAAATTGTTTCGACACTTCCTCGTCCTCTAACGGAACAATATTTGGTAAATATTCAATAATGGTTACGTCTGTTCCCATTGAATTATAGAAATATGCAAACTCTACTCCTATTGCTCCTGAGCCAACAATAATCATTTTTTTAGGTTGCTTTGGCAATGTTAATGCTTCGCGATATCCAATTACTTTTTTTCCATCTATTGGCATAAACGGTAATTCTCTAGAACGAGCACCAGTTGCAATAATAATATTATCTGCACTGTATTCGGTAACCGTTCCATTAGCATCGGTTACATCTACTTTTTTATTTGGTTTGATTTTTCCGAAACCGTTAATAACATCTATTTTATTTTTTTTCATTAAAAAT
>CAYOWM010000199.1:0-3942 GCA_964407635.1 uncultured Flavobacteriaceae bacterium | reverse complement strand
ATGAAATATTTTTTGCAAAAAAAAAAGAAGGGTTTAAGACACTACAACATAGCGTCTAAAATTTCTTTTTTCTTTTCGTTGTAATCTTTTTCAGTAATTAATTCCATTTCAAAAAGAGCTTTCAACTTTTTTAATTTTTCAACAGGATTATCGATTGTTTTTTCAGCTTTAGTATTTTGTTCCGTTTTTTCTTTAGTAGCATTTTGTACAGAATCTACTAAGTCAGTATCTGTTTCGGTTTTACTTTCCATTGACATTTCACAACCATAAGTGTCTTTAAAATAGTCATCTAGCTCATCTGCTTTTAAAGCTAAATTTTTTATATTTTCTTTTATTTGCTCTTTTAATTCCGAATAAATATCCGATAGATGCGCACGATAGGAAACGAAAATTTTATTTTTATAAATTCCTAATATATAAGGGTTTTGCTTATCGGAAGTTATATAGGTTAATAATGCTTCTAAGTTTTCTTTTGGCACTTTGTTTAAAGGCGAAGTAGCAAATAAATAATTGTTATTTACTGTAAAGATTCGCACCAAAGCACTACCTTGATGGAATTCCCAATAATCTCTACCAGCTCGGCACAAAATAGGATTTATGCCTAATTCGCTTAAACCATTTTCTACAAATTTAGCAAAATGCGATTTTTCAAACTCTTCAAATACCGATTTATCAATGGAGTTACCACAATTATTACAAAATTCAGTTTCAGTTTCGATAAAAGTATCGCACGAATTACATTTTACACGATAGATAGAATCGCTATATGTAAAATCGTTTATTTGTTTAATAACATCGGTATGTTTAATACCAAAACCAACATTATCCGCTTCGGTAAATTTTGAAGTCGTAACACCTACTAAAACACCATTTTCATTAAGCATCGGACCACCAGAATTTCCTGGATTTACAGCAGCATCGGTTTGCACATAATTTCTGCCGTGCATTGGTTGGTTTGGAGAGGAAATAATTCCTTCGGTTACTGTAAAAGGCATTCCAAAAGGGAATCCATTAATATATACTTTTTGTCTATTTTCTACCGATAAGTTAGTATTTAAAGTAATGTTGCTTGGTGTATTTTCTAATTCAGTTACGTGTAAAAAAGCTAAGTCCACATCGGTATTTACCATAACAACATTGGCAAGAAAGCGATCTTGTTTGTTGTTTTCTACGGCAACGGTTTTATATCCTTTTATTACATGGTAATTGGTGATTAAATATGGTACATCGGATACTTTAAAACCTGTTCCTGTACCACCAGCAGTGATTATTTTATAGATTGATTTTTTTATATTTTTCATGTGTATATTCGGTATTAATTAAATAAGTTAGAGAAAAAACCCTTTTTCTTTTTAGTTGTTGTTTCGTTAATTTCTCCGTTTAATAATTGATAAAAAACTTTAGTAAGCTTTGGTTTTGCTACATTTGGTTCTAAACCTGAAACCTCTTCTAAGACAGTATGTAATGCGTTTAGGTATTTTTTTTCAATATTATAATCGTAAATTAATTTTAAAAATTGAAGTTCTAAATAGTAGGAAAGGTTAAAATTACTATTGTCTTTTTCATATTTCTGTACCATTTCTAAGCGATTTTTAGCCCAATCTTTTATTATTTGTTCCGAACTTCGCCATCGTAATGAGATAAAATGTTCTGCGTGATACACATCCTTCATAATATCCTCTTTAGATTTCGCACAAAGTTCTTTCATAAAATTTGTTCCTTTTTCTTTACGGAAGGTAAAATCTAAATTTCCATTAAACATATTACTAATATACTCTTGAATATCGGTTCGTAATTTCCCATGAACATAAGGCATGTTAGATATCTGAAATAAAGAAATTACAATAATATCCCATTCAAAATCATCCCATCTTTTTTCTTTAAAAAATGCAGAATACTCTTTGTATTGCTGTAAAATTTCTTGAATATGTTTCCAAGTACTTTCTTTATCGGTTTCTGAAAGTGGTACTATTTTCGGTTCTTTATAAAAGGATGCGTGGTAATTTTCTATAAATAGGTTGTCGTAATCATCGGCATGCACACAAACTTCTCGTAAAATATCATATACTTTATTTGGTTGGCTTAAACCTATATGCATTTCGTATTCAAACCAAAGTTCGTTGTTGCGTAAATGGATTTGAGGTAGTGTTAACGGACTAAAATTGACTTCGGAAACTTTGCGTAAAAGAGCAACTTTATTAGTTTTATCCGTTATTTTTAAAAACGGTGCTTTTACACTAAAAGTATCTTTAGTAATTTGTAATTGTATTTCGGCAGTTCCTTGCATTTGTACAATATTAATATCTTGTTCTGTATCTACATTTTTTAGTAAATTAGGATTTACATAATTTACCGTAGCAATAGCTGCTTTTCTAAATTCTTTTTCATCAAAAGCATCAATTGCTTCATCCCAAAAACTAACATCAACAGTTGGTTCAGAGCTGTTTGTTAGTGGTCTTTTGTATTTTGGTAGTACGTTTTCCATATTGTGTATTTTTGTATAAGCTGTAAAAGTAGTGTTTATTTTTTTTAAAACACATATTTTGAATATAACAAAATTATTATTTTATTAACCGTAAAAATTAATGAAATTAACTTTATTTAAATGTGTATGTGTTCTATTTTATAAAAAAAATCTTTTTTTTTTTTTTTTTAAAATATTTTTTTATATTTTTGTTAATAATTTACTTTTAAAGTATATTTGAAAAAGAAAACTCCTAAATATATCAAGTGATGTACCCTTAGCATCATTGCTTTTTTAAATAATACTTTGTTTAGTTAGTAAAAAAAGTATATTCACAAAATAATAACTATTAAAAAAACAGTATGTAAATTACTGTATGATTGCTGTATGTGTCTAGTTTGAAAGCACGGACACATTTAGTAAGGTGTTATAAATAATTAGTAATGACAAGAAATTAAATTAAATATGATTTTTTTCATGTTTTTTATTTTGTCTTATTTAATATATAGTATTTTTTTAAATACAAAGGATTAATAGTAACTTAACTCAAGTAAGATGAAATTTTAGCATGATAATATTTTACCACAAATTACAAGTGCGATATTTTTATCCTACTTGAGTTATAAAAAGCAAACATAAAAGATGTATATTTAAAAACCCCGAGATGTAGCATAGTTTTGAAAGCACTACTACATTCGGGGAGGCGTCATATAATAATCAATAGAAATTAATTAAAATGACTATTCTTTTTTATAAAAAAACTTGCTAATATGAGGATATTAAAGAGTTTGGCAAATGTACATTTTTTTTAATATATAATAATTAAAAAATTAAAAAAAATGGCATTCGAAAATTTAATTAGCGTAGCATTTACTGTAACAGAGTTAGAAACTTTAGATACAGCATTAGAAAACATTTCAAGAGTATTGGTTGGTAAAACCGTAAACTTAACTCCAGACGAGCGGCAACTATACGGTAGTATTGCCGAACAAAACAAACTTTTTGTAAACAAAGCAAAAATTTTAATGGAGCAAAACCCACAACACATTCCTAATTTTTTAGATAAAGAAGAATTTGATAAAGATTATGTTGCAAGAGAGCAAATAGAAAATAGACTACAACGTCTAAGTGGTTTAACCGAACAATTAAACGATACAAAAGTATTGTTAGACCATGACAATTACCAAAACGCACTAACTTTTTACCGTAATATAAAATATATGAGTCAAGAAAGTGTGCCAGGTACAACAACCTTATATAAAGAGATGAGTCAATTTTTTCCGAGAAGACCAAAAAATTCAACAAATATTAATGAAAATACAGATGTATAAGTTTAAAAACCTAATATAAGTAGTAAAGAACCTAATATAAGGGGTTCGTAACCTAATAATAAGTAGTAAAGAACCTAATATAAGGGGTTAGCAACCTAATAATAAGTAGTAAAGAACCTAATATAAGGGGTTCGTAACCTAATAATA
>CAYOWM010000198.1:0-3972 GCA_964407635.1 uncultured Flavobacteriaceae bacterium | reverse complement strand
AATTCGTAAAAATTAAAATTACCGATGCAACAGATTTTGACTTGTATGGAGAACCAGTGGAGTTATGAATTATGAGTTATGAATTATGAGTTGTGAATTATGAGTTATGAATTATGAGTTATGAATTATAAATATTATCAGCTATACACACTGCATACTGAATACTGCAAACTGCATACTGAATACTACAAACAGAATACTAAAAACGAAAAAATATGTCATGTAATACAAATAAAAAAGAGCAAACATCTTGTAGTATAACGGATAAAGGTTGTAGAACTACCGCAAATCCAAATGAAAATTTAGGCGAATATTGGTGCGGAAAATATACCGATGTTGATTATAAAACGCTTGGTTGGTACGAAGAAGAAGCAACACCAAGTCTAGATTTAATTCAGAAAACGAAGTTAAATAAAGATGCTGTTCTTTTTAATGTCGGAGCAGGAGCAACCACATTAATCGATTCGCTTTTAGAACAAGGATATACCAATTTAATAGCAAATGATATAAGTAGCTGTGCCTTAAATAATATTAAAAAACGAATTGGTAACAAACAAAAAAATGTGCAATTTATTGTAGATGACTTGGTTAATCCAAAAGAGCTGAAAAATTTACCAAAAGTCGATTTATGGAACGATAGAGCCGTAATGCATTTTTTTATCGATGAAAAAGACCAAGATACGTATTTTAATTTATTGCATAGTAAGGTGAAAAAAGACGGATTTGTAATCTTATCGGAATTTAATCTGCAAGGAGCAACTAGCTGTTCGGGTTTGCCAGTTAAACGATATGATACCAAAATGTTACAAGAAAAATTAGGTAAAAATTACATATTAATAACCGATTTTAACCACGATTATACAATGCCAAATGGCGAAATTCGTAAATATGTTTATGCCTTATTCCAAAAAATAGAATAAACGTTTTCTATTCTTTTTTATAAAAATCATACCTTTGCCAAAATTATTAAAAATGGCACAAAAACCAGCGATTCCTAAAGGAACAAGAGATTTTACTCCAGAGCAAGTAACCAAACGTAATTATATTTTTAATACCATTCAAAAATCTTTTGAATTGTATGGTTTTCAACCAATCGAAACACCATCGTTTGAAAATTACGATACCTTAATGGGTAAATATGGCGAAGAAGGCGATCGTTTAATTTTTAAAATATTAAACTCTGGCGATTTTCTTAAAAAAGTAGATGCCAAATTATTAGAAAATAAAGAAAGTCAAAAAATAACCAAAAGTATTTCCGAAAAAGCACTTCGTTACGATTTAACAGTGCCATTTGCACGATACGTTGTGCAACACCAAAACGAAATTGTTTTTCCGTTTAAAAGATTCCAAATTCAACCTGTTTGGCGTGCTGATAGACCACAAAAAGGTAGGTTTAGAGAGTTTTACCAATGTGATGCCGATGTTGTTGGTAGCAAATCACTGTTACAAGAAGTAGAATTTATTCAACTTTACGACGACGTTTTTACAAAATTGGGCTTAACGGAAGTAGAAATTAAAATGAACAATCGTAAAATCTTATCTGGAATTGCCGAAATAATCGGACAAAAAGATAAATTAATAGATTTTACCGTTGCCTTAGACAAATTAGATAAAATTGGCGAAGATGGTGTCGTTAAAGAAATGCTTAATAAAGGAATTTCGGAAAATGCCATCGAAAAAGTAAGACCGCTTTTTAATTTTAACGGAACAAATCAAGAAAATATTGTCAAATTAAAAGATATGCTTTCCGATTCTATCGAAGGTCTAGAAGGTGTGGCAGAATTGCAATTTATTGTAGATACAATTGAAAAAATAGGATTGCAATCGGCAATTTTAACTTTAGATGTTACCTTGGCGAGAGGTTTAAATTACTACACTGGTGCCATTTTTGAAGTAGTTACCAATAAGGTAAAAATGGGTTCGATTGGTGGTGGTGGACGTTACGATGACCTTACTAGTATTTTTGGTTTAAAAGATTTAAGTGGTATCGGAATTTCGTTTGGGTTAGACCGAATTTATATCGTTTTAGAAGAACTTGGTCTTTTTAATGCCATAAATCTGCCTAAACCAAAAGTGTTGTTGTTAAACTATTCGGATGAAAATACTTTGGATAAAGTAGAATTACTACAATTTTTAAGAAAAAATAACATAAAAGCCGAACTATATCCTGATGTTGCAAAAAGTAACAAACAACGCCAAAAACAATTCAAATATTTAAAAAATAGAGAAATTGAATTCGTTATTTTAGACGATAGCACAGCGGATATTCAGCTAAAAAATACCTTTACAGGAGAAATAATTTCAGGTAACGCAAAAAGCATTCTACAAAACCTTATTTAATTTATGTTACAATACATTGCATCGCAAATAAACCTTTCTAGTAAAAGTATTGAAAACACGGTTAAATTACTTAATGAGGATTGTACTATTCCGTTTATTTCTAGATACCGAAAGGAAATGACTGGAAATTTAGATGAAGTAGAAATTGCACAAATACAAAAATTAAAACTAGCTTACGAAACCCTTTTAAAACGTAAAGAAGCAATTCTTAAAAACCTAAAAGAACAAGGTGTTTTAACCGAAAATTTAGAAAACAAAATAAAAAATGCGAAAACCTTACAAGAGGTAGAGGATATTTATTTACCATATAAAAAGAAACGAAAAACCAAAGCCGAAACCGCTCGTAAAAACGGACTAGAACCGTTTGCTAAAATCATTATGGCACAGCGTAATGATGATATAGAATATATTGCTTCAAAATACCTTAACGAATCTGTAAAAAATGAGGACGAAGCTATTCAAGGAGCAGGTTATATTATAGCAGAATGGATTAATGAAAATATTGCTGTTAGAAATAGTTTGCGTAGAATTTACGAGCGAAAAGCGATGATAAGTTCTAAAATAACAAGTAAAGCAAAAAAGCTAGAAAGTCAAGATAAAGACTACGATAAATTACAAAAATTTAAAGATTATTTTGATTGGAATGAGGCTTTAAATCGTTGTCCTTCGCACAGATTATTAGCAATGCTTCGTGCCGAAAACGAAGGGTTTGTAAAAATAAAAGTAGCAATTGATAACGACGATGCTGTAAATTTAATCGATCGCAGAATTATAAAAAATAATTCTACTGCTACATCGTATTTAGAAAAATTTATTGACGATGCTTATAAACGATTACTTGCTCCAGCACTGTCAAATGAAGTTTTGCAACAGGCAAAAGAAAAAGCAGATGCTACGGCAATTTCGGTTTTTGCCAAAAATTTAGAGCAACTTTTATTAGCTTCTCCTTTAGGTGAAAAACGTGTTTTGGCAATTGATCCAGGTTTTAGAACTGGTTGTAAAGTGGTTTGTTTGGATGAGCAAGGTGTATTTAAAAAGTACGAAACTATTTTTCCGCATGCTCCTCAAAATCAAAAAACGGAAGCTAAGGAAACGATAAAATATCTTGTTGAAAAATACAATATTGAGGCGATTGCTATCGGAAACGGAACTGCTTCCCGAGAAACCGAAACCTTAGTAAAACAGATGCAATTCAATTCTAAAACAGATGTATTTGTCATTAGCGAAGCAGGAGCATCTATCTATTCTGCCTCAAAAATTGCACGAGAGGAGTTTCCTAAATTAGATGTTACCGTTCGTGGAGCGATTTCCATCGGAAGGCGTTTGCAAGACCCATTAGCCGAATTGGTTAAAATAGATGCAAAATCTATCGGAGTTGGACAATATCAACACGATGTAGATCAAACAAAATTAAAAAACGAATTGGAGCTTGTAGTATCGCGTTGTGTAAATCGTATTGGTGTAAATATTAACACTGCAAGTAAATCACTACTAACATTTGTTTCAGGAATTGGCGAAAAATTAGCAGAAAATATTATTTTATATCGCGAACAAAATGGTGCTTTTCAGACTAGAAAAGACATAAAAAAAGTACCAAGATTAGGAGCAAAAGCTTTTGAACAAGGTGCAGGT
>CAYOWM010000197.1:0-3979 GCA_964407635.1 uncultured Flavobacteriaceae bacterium | reverse complement strand
TCCGCAGATATTTATAAAACAGGTATTTACCTTGCAGGTGGAGGCTCCATGCTTAGAGGATTAGATAAACGCTTATCCAGAAAAACCGATTTACCTGTTTACCTAGCAGAAGATCCTCTAAAAGCCGTTGTTAGAGGTACAGGAATTGCTCTGAAAAACATTGATAAATTCAAAAGTGTTTTGATGAAATAAATTTCTAAAAAAATATAAATAAACAAATCTATTAATCTAAAAATATGCATCATATTATATCCTTTTTTATTAGGAATAAATATTTTTTGTTGTTTTTACTATTAGAATTTATTGCATTAATTTTTACCATTCAAAACCATTCTTATCATAAGAGTAAATTTATAAATTCATCTAACGCAGTAACAGGATTTATCTATGATAAATTCAATATCATAGATAAATACAGCAATCTAAAAACCGAAAATATTGCCTTACAACAAGAAAATAATAGATTACACAATTTATTCAACGCTACGATTAAACGTACTTTTTTGCCTTCAAAAATACATTTGGATAGTATAAAATACCACCAAAAATACCAATATAAAAATGCACGGATAATAAATAATCAATACCTAAAGGCAACCAACACACTAACTATTGATAAAGGAAAAAAAGATAGCATTTTTCAAGATCAAGGTGTTATAAACCACAAAGGAATTATCGGAATTGTAGCAAATACCTCTAACCATTACGCTACTGTGATGTCCATTTTAAACGAAAACACAAAAATAAATGCTCGTTTAAAAAAGAACGAACACTACGGTACAATTACTTGGAATACCAAAAATTACAAAATAGTACAGTTAGAAGATATTCCTATTCAAGCAACTATTTCGGTTGGTGATACCATAATAACCGACGGAAAATCTACTATTTTTCCTGAAGGAATTTTAATTGGTAAAATTGATTCTTTTAAAATTGTAAACAATCGTTACCAAGAAATTAATGTCAAATTATTTAATGATATGAGTGCTGTTAAATACGTTTCTATCGTTACTAATTTAGAAAAAAATGAAATATTAAAACTAGAGAATGAATAAACCGATAAACATAGCATTTCAGTTTTTATTTTTAGTTTTAATACAGATCTTGTTATTAAATAAAATACAACTATTTGGATATATAAATCCGATATTATACATTATATTTATCTTTCTTTTTCCGCTAAGTAGAGAAAAAGGAACGCTACTTATTTTAAGTTTTTTACTAGGTTTAACAATTGATTTTTTCACCAATTCAGGAGGAAGCAACGCTGCTGCAACAGTATTAATTGCGTATATTCGTTTACCTCTACTCCAACTTATTCTTAATAAAAAAGATATTGATTTTGTACTTTTTCATATTAAAACATTACAATTTTTTCAACGTCTTATTTTTATAACTTCGTTAGTTTTAGTACACCACAGCACTCTATTTTTATTAGAATATTATAAATCGAGTAATGTAACCG
The DNA here is from genome assembly GCA_964407635.1 of uncultured Flavobacteriaceae bacterium. GTDB lineage: Bacteria > Bacteroidota > Bacteroidia > Flavobacteriales > Flavobacteriaceae > S010-17. The sequence goes on along the minus strand of CAYOWM010000197.1, from coordinate 2,514 downwards.
AAATATTTACCACAATTTTTAGTACGGCACTATTTTCAATTATACTCATTATGTTTAGCATTGAATTATTTAGTAAAACCACTAAACAATAAAATAATATGCACAAAAGAGGATACCTATTATATGGATTTGTTATTGCTGTCTTTTTAATTTTTACAGGACGACTTTTTTACTTACAAATAATAAGTGATTGGTATAAACGAAAAGCTATTGAAAATTCTATTAAAAAAAAATTTTTATATCCCGAACGTGGCTATGTATATGATAGAAATGGCGTTTTACTTGTTGCAAATCAAATTTCGTATGATTTAATGGTAATTCCAAAACAAGTAAAAACCTTAGATACCACAGAATTTTGCTCTCTTTTAAAGATAGAAAAAAAGGACTTTAAAAAACGTTTAAAACGTGCTAGAAGGTATTCGCTAAAAGCTCCATCTGTTTTTTTAAAGCAACTATCTAAAGATAATTTTGCTTACTTACAAGAAAAATTATACAAATACAAAGGCTTTTATATTCAAAAGAAAGCAATTCGTGATTATCCTATAAATACTTCGGCAAATATTTTAGGATATATTAGCGAAGTAAACGATAAAATTTTAAGCAAAACCGATTACTACCATCAAGGCGAATTAATTGGTGTTGCAGGTATCGAAAAAAGTTACGAAAAATATTTACGAGGCAAAAAAGGTGTTATTCGCTTTAAAACCGATAATTTCGGAAGGACAATCGGTTCATTTAAAAATGGGTTACAAGATACCTTAGCGCAAAATGGAAAAGATCTAACCTTAACAATTGACGTAACCTTGCAACAATTTGGCGAACGATTACTAAAAAATAAAAGAGGAAGTATCGTTGCAATTGAACCAAAAACTGGCGAAGTTCTAGCCTTAATCACAGCACCAAGCTATAATCCAAATGACTTGGTTGGCAGAAAACGCTCTAAATTTTCAACTAAATATATCAATGATAAATTTGATAAACCAATGTTTGACCGTAGTTTACAAGCAACCTATGCACCAGGTTCTACATTTAAAATGCTTAATGCCTTAATTGGTTTACAAGAAAAAGTAATTACTCCGTATTCAAAATTTCTTTGTCGCCATGGATATCGCTACGGAAAAAGAAAAAAAGAATTTATGGGTTGCCATTGTGGTACAAATGGTATGGTATCGTTTAATAGAGCAATTTACAAATCGTGTAATGCTTTTTTTTCAAATGCCTACCGAAAATCTATTGAAAAATACGATTCGCCAAAAACAGGAATGGACAATTGGAGTATGCATGTAAAAAGTTTTGGTTTAGGTAAATATATAGGAATTGATTTGCCAGTAGGCAATAAAGGAATAATACCAGACAGTAAATTTTACGACAAATTTTATCCTAGTTTTCGTTGGCGTGCTGCAACAACCATTTCTAATGCTATCGGACAAGGACAAATTGAAACCACACCAATTCAGTTAGCTAATATGACTGCTGCTATTGCAAACAAAGGATATTATTTTACACCTCATGTTGTTAAAAAAATTCAAGATGCAAAAATAGATTCTAAATACACTACAAAAATCCAAACAAGTATTGATTCCATCTATTTTGAACCAGTAATAAAAGGAATGCAAGATGTTTTTGAAAAAGGTACTGGAAAATCCTCTAAACTAAAAGGAATAAATATTTGCGGTAAAACAGGAACAGTACAGAACTACATAAAAGTAGATGGTGAAAAAGTAGCACTTGCCGATCATTCTATTTTTATCGCATTTGCACCTAGAGAAAATCCAAAAATTGCTATTGCTATTTTTGTTGAAAATGGTGGTTATGGCTCTGCTTATGCTGCACCAATGGCATCGCTAATGATTGAAAAATACCTAACTAAAAAAATTAGTAGAGACTACTTATTACAACGCATAGAAAATGCCTCGTTATACAACGAATACAATAAAAGATTAACCAATACAAAAGAATAACTATTTTTTGAGACGAAAAAGTAACATATTACTACATTTAGATTGGAATTTAATAATTCTATATCTCGTATTAATTTTTATCGGTTGGATAAATATATATGCAACTTCAAAAACAGATACTAGTACGCAATTTTTAGATTTTTCTATTCAGTATGGCAAACAAATTGGTTTTATTGTTTCTAGTTTTATTCTCATAATTTTTATTCTTTCGCTAGACAGTAAATTTTATGTAAATTTTGCCAGTATTTTTTATTTACTTGCTATATTTTCATTGATAGGTCTTTTTATTTTCGGAAAAACCGTAAACGGAGCAACTTCGTGGTATGCCATAGGTAGTTTTAGTTTACAACCATCGGAGTTTTCAAAAATTGGTATTGCTCTTGGTGTAGCAAAATTACTTGGCGATAAACAATTTGATATGTCTGTTTTTCAAAATCAATTAAAAGCATTTTTGCTTATTTTTATTCCGATTGTTTTGATAACTTTACAACCAGACGCTGGATCTGCCATTGTATTTATTACATTTTTCTTTGTTTTTCATCGAGAAGGTCTG
>CAYOWM010000196.1:0-4003 GCA_964407635.1 uncultured Flavobacteriaceae bacterium | reverse complement strand
ACAATGATAGAAATAAGAAGTCCTAAAGATTTAATAAAATATGAAAACGATTAAAAAAGAAAAAACATTTGACGCAGTAAAAATGATGCGTGAAATAAGAACAAAAATCAGTGAAGAAACTAAAAATATGTCCTTTGAGCAATTAAAGGAATATATTAAATTGAAACTTGCCCAAAAGAACGTAAAATTAGTAGGTAAAAAATAAAGCACTAAATACAACAGTGTATAACAAACAATTGCTACTTTGTCCTTAACTCAAAGTTTTATCCTTTACAAAGCTAGAACAAAACCTAAAAATTAGAGTATTTAAAAACGCAACTATTGTCATACCAACCGTTGCTAAAGTCCACCATCAAAATAAGTGTTTTATGTAAAAAATTATTTATCAAACTATTTTAATAATTCCGAAGCATTCGTTAAAATTAAAAAATTTTAGACATATACCAATATACGGTAGTAGTCGCAAAAAAACTACTCCTGAAAAACAATACTACCTGAAACAATACCAGTTGTAATTGTTTTTTCTAAACTCAAATTTTCTAGATTATAAATAAAAAGAGTACCTTCTTCGTTATAGTTCCCTGCATCAGTTACATATAGTTTATGTTTATGCGCTTTCATAGCATAAAAATTACCAGCCATATTTTCTATAGGATTTATAAGTAATGACGTATTGTTGGCAATTGCAAAAGTATGTACTTTATTATCTAAATTATAATACAAAATCTGATTATCTAATGTTAAATGTAACGGATGTTTATTTGTAGGAAATTCAAAATTTTCAAGTATAGAAGTGTTATTCATTTTTAATAATTTTCCGCTTGTTTCTAACGGAGCATAACTAGGAAAACCAGCACATAATATCCAAATAACATTTTGATTATCTTGCAAAATATCTATAGGAAAATCGCCAATTGTTATGGTATTTGTAATCGTATTATCGTCTAAATTTAGTACAAGTAGTTTGTTGTTAAAGTGCCATCCTCCTTGTAAAAGCACATATAATTTATTGTTAGCTAGTAACATTTTTTCAGGACCTTCTCCTACAGGAATTGTAGTAATTAATTCAAACGTAGATAAATTAATAACCGAAATAAAATCATCATTTGGATCTGGAGCGTTTCCCCAATTAGAAACATACCCAATATTTTCTTTTGCAACAAAATATCTAGGATTATTAATAAAATCGCCTTCAATTGTTGCAATATGTTCCATAGAATACCTATCCGTTACAGTAATTTTATGCGAATTATTAGCCACAATATACGCACGATTTTCATGAAAATACATCGATTGTACAATATTACCCAAATATTGATTATTTACATTTTGATACACGTTTTGTTCTACGGTTTCAAAATCATTACTTACAAAAGTTAGCGTTCCTGTTCCGTTATTAAAAGGTCCTTCGTTAGTTATAAAAAAACCATTATCGTATCTACCAAGCGAATCTACAGAGTCGTTACTTTTACAGGAAAAATGCAATAATAACAAGATTAAAATACTTGTTTTAAAAATTATTTTCATAATTAAAATTTATAATTTAAAGATACTTCAAAATTTTGATTTGGCATTGGTCTAAAAGCAATTATTTGGTATTCTTTATTGAAAATATTATTCCATTTAAGGATAATATTTACGTTGTGTTTTTTTATAGTTTTTATCAGTTTTAAATTATACAAAAAATAATCGGAAACCGTATTTGTATTAGAGCTTGTTGTATAAACTTTTCCGTTATAACGCTGATTCACAAACAAAAACCAAGAATTATATTGGTACGTCATACGATTTGTAACTAAAACATTTGGTATGTAAATAAGTTCTTTATCTAACGCTGTATCCTTTGAAATAGCATAGCTTACTTGTGTGTTAAATTTTAAAAGGTGTTGTTTAATTTGTGTTTTATAGGTAGCTTGAAATTCGCTACCAAAAATTTTTACATTCTGAATATTAACAGGTTGCCAAAAAGTATTGGTTACAGGTTGCCATTGAATTAAATTGCTACTTTTTGTAAAATACGAGCCAATATCAAAGTCTATATTTTTAGTATTTAGGTGTAAATTAATTTCAGAACTGGTGCTAAACTCTGGTTTTAAATTTGGATTTCCACCAGGATTCCAATATAAATCGTTAAAAGTTGGTAAGCGGTAATTGGTATTGTGATTTATTTTTAAATGGATTTTTTTAGAAAAATCTACACTACTATCAAAAGCATAAATAAACGGAATTTTATATATCGAACTAAACCCTTTTCGGATACTGATATTGGTTTTTATTTTTGAATTTACACGATAATGAAGTAAGGAAAAAGCTTCAAAAACAGTAGTAGTTTTAGATATTAAATTACTTCCGTTAGCAATTGCTGTATTGTTAAAAACCCCTCCTATCAACCTAGCTTTTGTATGTATGCGATAATTAAAATCGTATTTTAAAATATAGTTTTTTGCCTTACCATAACTATAATCCTCTTGGTTTTTATCAAAGTAATATTGGTAATTTTCTTGTAAAAAAGCAAGTTTTAAAGTAGCATTATAATCTTGTTTTTTATACTTCCACGAAGTGATAAAACGATAATTTTTATCAATTAATTTAGCATTGCTTGGTGTGGTTATGGTACGCGATAAATTTCGGTTATTATAGCTGTAATTAAAAAATACCTCCAATTGATTTTTTGAATTCAATTTATAACCAAAAGCTGTTTTTATATGATGGTTTTTAAATTCGCCATTTTCATTTTTTAGATTGGTATTTAAAAACGGATACTCATTATCCGATTGGTACAACGAAGCACTAGTTTTATTGTAAAAAGTATTAGTAGAAAATTCGTTTGCTATATTTGCCTTAATGCTTTTATAACTTCCAAATGCAAAATTTAGATTGGTTTTATTTTCAAGATTATACGTGATGTTATCTTGTAAATTTATTGCACCACCAATAGCACCACTTCCTAAAACGGAACTTCCACCTCCTTTTTTAATATTAATTTGATTGTAATTATTTGCCGAAATCGTATTGAAATCCGTTTGTCCATTAAGGCTTGAATTTATAGGAATTCCGTTATAATACACAGCAGTATGTTGTGCAGTTGTACCTCTAAAACTTATTGACGAAACCATACCATTTCCGTATTGCTTAAAATATATGTTTTCATTTTCTTGCAAAACATCATTTAGATTCTGTACAATATTTAAGCTATCTTTCAAAACACTAACTTGATAACCAGCATTTAATTCTTTTGAAAAATATCCGTGAATTTTCACCTCATCCAATTGTTGAATACTATCTATTTGAGCATACGACACATAAGAAATAAAAAAAAATAGTATGAAATTTTTCATCAATAAATTTAAGGAATAATTTAATTTGCAAACAAAAGTAACCAAACTAATCTAAATTAAACTACTTTTGAAAAAGTAATATTTATTCTATGGCAAAGCATATTTATCAAAAAGAATCCATTACTGTTGCAGAAGCAAAGTTAAAATTAGAAAAATTTTGTATGTATCAAGATCGATGTCATTTTGATGTTACGCAAAAATTGAATTCTTTTAATTTAATTCAAGAAGCAAAAGATTTAATTTTAACGCAATTAATTCAAGATAACTTTTTAAACGAGGAGCGTTTTGCAAAAAGTTTTGCAAGAGGAAAATTTTATTACAAAAAATGGGGAAAAAACAAAATTATTTACGAGTTAAAAAAACGAAACATTAGTACATACAATATAAAATCTGCACTACAAGAAATTAACGAAACCGATTATCAAAATACACTTGAGGAACTAATTTCCAAAAAAATAAAGACCATAAAAGAAAACAACCCTTTTCTAATTAAAAAAAAGGTTGCTTCGTATTTGAACGCTAAAGGTTATGAATACCACTTAATTTATGAAAAACTTAACGAATTGCTGTAAGGTGTTTCTTTGTTAAAATTTTTCCATTTTCAAGTAGTGCTTTAAAAATATAAACATTTCCGTTTGTAAATTTCGGATGCACTTCTACTTGTG
>CAYOWM010000195.1:0-4005 GCA_964407635.1 uncultured Flavobacteriaceae bacterium | reverse complement strand
GAAAATTATGTTGAGATAACGAGAATATTACACGAAAGAATGGATTTAAAAAAAAGGATAGCTGAATAAAAACTGCATAGAACAACGCTATAAAAAATAGCAGTTTTTTGCTTTTATAAAATAATTTAACAACGAAAAGTTTGAGCTTTTTTATCAGCTACTTTTCATATACAAACCGTTGCTAAAGTCCATCATCAATACAGGTATTTTATGTCAAAAAAATAAAATTTCTTTATTGAATTGTTTTGATAAATACCTAACTTTTATAACTAACACAAAGTAGAATTATTTTTTCCTCCTTGGATGAAATTGTTCCATTACATTTTTAAGAAAACTTCTATCCACATGTACATAAATTTCGGTTGTGGTAATGCTTTCGTGCCCAAGCATTTGTTGTATTGCGTGTAAATCTGCTCCGTTTTCTAATAAATGTGTTGCAAACGAATGCCTAAAAGTATGTGGACTTATTTTTTTAGAGATACCAGCTTTAATGGCAAGTTCTTTAATAATCATAAAAATCATATTTCTAGTTAATTGCTTTCCACGACGATTTAAAAACAAAGTATCCTCAAAACCCTTTTGTGTGTTTATATGTACACGAATTTGCTCGATATAAAGTCTAATATATTTTTGTGTTTGTAAATTAATTGGCACAAAACGTTCTTTATTACCCTTTCCTATAACACGTATAAAGCCTTCCTCAAAAAACAAATCGGAAATCCGTAAAGTTATTAATTCCGTTACACGAAGTCCGCAACTATATAAAGTTTCTAAAATAGTTCTATTACGTTCGCCTTGCGGATGCGACAAATCAATTTGAGCAATAATCAAATCAATTTCATCTGTTGAAATTGTATCTGGTAATTTTCTACCTATTTTTGGTGATTCTATAAGCTCTAAAGGATTTGTTTTTCGATAATCCTCAAAAATTAAATAAGTAAAAAAACTTTTTAAACCTGAAATTAATCTAGATTGCGATCTAGGATTTAAGCTTTTAGAAACATAATAAATAAATTCTTTTATCTGCTCACTATCAATATTAATTGGCGAAACACTAATTTTACTATCCTCTAAATAACGCACTAGTTTTTTTATATCACGAGTATAACTAGCAATAGAATTATCCGAAAGGCTTCTTTCCAATTTTAAGTAATTTCTATAATCGCTTATTGCGTTATGCCATTTAAATTTTTTTTATTTTTTTATTTTGGAAACAAATAAAAAAATATTTATTTTTAAAAATTTATAAAAAAATACAAAAATAAAATATTTAAAAAAAATAAAAAAAAAAAAAAAAACATAACAGAGTAAGTAGTATTTTATCGTATCTTTGCACCAAATATTAAAATAACCATTATTAAAATTTAAAATTATGAAAAAATTATTTTTTGCTGCTATAATTGCAGTATTTGCTATGACAAGTGTTAACGCACAAACTTTTGGAGTAAAAGCAGGTTTAAACCTAGCTAATTTAACAGGAGATATTGACAACAATAAAGCCTTAACTTCTTTTCATGTAGGAGCAGTTGCTGAATTTGAAATTTCTGATGAGTTTTCTTTCCAACCAGAATTAGTATATTCTGCACAAGGAACACACTTCAAATATTCAGAAGATTTAGGAGGAGGAAACTCTATTGATGTTGATTACAAAACAAACTTAAGCTATTTAAATTTACCCTTAATGGCTAAATACGAAGTTTCTGAAGGTATTAGTTTATTAGCTGGTCCACAAATTGGCTTCCTAATGTCTGCTAAATCTGACGGTAATGACATTAAAGATAGTATGAAAGGTATTGATTTTGGTGTAAATTTAGGTGCTGCATACGAATTAGAAAGCGGTATGTTTTTTGACTTAAGATACAACATTGGTTTATCTAACATAGCTGACTCAAATAATGTTACAATTAAAAATTCCGTTTTATCCGTATCTTTAGGATATAAATTTAACTAAGAATTTTTTAAATTCATAAAAAAGGTTGCCAATGGCAACCTTTTTTTTGCTTATACAATATCTCAAATATTTAACGTTATGATATATTTATATATCTTTATAAACAATAACCATATTAAAATTTAAAATTATGAAAAAATTATTTTTTGCCGTAATGCTAATCAGTTTCAGTTTTAATTCTAATGCACAAGGACAAATTGAAGCTAAAATTAACCCTTTAGGAGCTATTTTTGGAAAACCTGATATTGCAGCAGAATACATTGTATCCGATGTTTTTGGTGTTGAAGCAAGTGTTGGTATCACATTTGGTAAAGCTACAGGACTATACGCTATCGATGGAGGTGATGCAAAACAATCTGGTTCAGGATTTAAAATCTTGGGTAAGTATTATTTTTCTCCATTTGAAGGAGGCGATGGTTGGTATGGAGCATTATACCTTAGACAAGAAACACTAAATATAAAATATACAGATCCGACATCTGGAGGAGATTACAAATCAAATATCTTTGCAGGAGGAGTAGAATTTGGAAAAAAATGGACTTTTGATTCTGGATTTTTAATCGAAACTGCAGTAGGCTTTGGTCGTCCTTTTTCTGAAAAAAGAGAATATATAGATTCCAGTTCCGACTACAATGAAGAAATAAAAATTGGCATTGATCTCACAGCTAGATTTGCAATAGGTTACAGATTTAATTAATCCAAATAAATTATAAAAAAGGATACTTTTCAGTATCCTTTTTTATTTTTTAGTATATTTGAAACACTAAATTTTACACCTTATGAAAAAAATAGCATATACTCTTTTCATTATTCTATACTTTGTATTAATTCAAAATATACATGCACAACAAAAACCAACAAAAGTAAAAATAGAATTAATTGATGGCTCAGAAAAATTTGGTTTCGGAAAACGATTCAATAAAAATATCTACCTATACAAAACCAGAAAAAAAACTAAAGAAAAAGAAATAATACCTATTAGTAATATCAAATCTATCCAATTTGTATTTAGAGAAGGCTACCGAGAATTTCAGTATTTAAAAGATAAATATGGAAAATACAGACTGCTAATTCCTTTAATCAAAGGTAAAGCAAATTTATACAAATCTTTTGGTAGGCAAAATATGGGCAAAATAAATAATGATATGTCTGTATCCTATAAAGTAAGTAAAGATGGAGTTAATTTTATTACATTTAGAAATTTTAAAAAAGAAGCATTAGCTTTTTTTGGAGATTGTGAACTTATCGTTAAAAAATTAAAAGCACATGAATTTTACAGAATAAATCTTGCTGAAATGGTTGTTATATACAATAACGACTGCTCTAATGACCAAAAAAGTTCCATTGCTCTAAAAGATTTAAGCGATAAAAAACCTATTGTTTTTGAAAATCCTACTGCAAAACTATACAAAATAGTTCCTGCAGAATTAATTGCCGAGAAAAAAGTAACAATTAAAAAAGACAAAGTACTAATAAATTTAAATCCAATATACTTTAATCTAGACAAATACAAATTGGCAGAACAATCGCTATTAGAATTAGATAAAGTAATAAAATTAATGAAAGAATATCCTAAAATTAATATTGTAATAAATTCACATACTGACTCGAGAGGATCGGAAGAATACAATCTTGATTTGTCGGCAAAACGAGCAAATGAAGTTGCAAAATATATTACTAAACACAATATTGATAGTAAACGTATTTCTGCTTTTGGTTATGGTGAAAAAGAGCTTTTAAACAATTGTACCGATACGGTTAAATGCACAGAATTAGAACACGCAAAAAACAGAAGGACAGAATTTGTCATTATAAACCCTAAGGAATTAAAAAAATAACACCAATAATTTTGCATAAAAAAAGGTTGCCTTTGGCAACCTTTTTATGTTATAATTACTTATTAATTCTCATCTTTTAACACCATTTTATATATAAAACCACCAACAATTGCTCCTGCAATTGGTGCAAGCCAAAACAACCAAAGCTGTCCTAAGTAATCTCCACCAGCAAATAACGCCTGACTAGTAGATCGAGCAGGATTTACCGAAGTATTT
>CAYOWM010000194.1:0-4050 GCA_964407635.1 uncultured Flavobacteriaceae bacterium | reverse complement strand
ATATATCTGTAACTATTTTTCCAAATCCTGTTTACAATAGCTTTAAAATTCAAACCAACCAACAAATATTTAAAGTAGCTATATACGATATATTCGGAAAAAAAGTAAAAGAATATAAAAAGCAAGAAACCTACAATATCTCGAATTTAACAAATGGAATCTATATTGTAAAAATAGAAACCGATTTAGGAATAAAAACACAAAAAATAATAAAATAAATTCTCTACATAAATAACAACACAAAATGTGATAAAACCAAATAAAAAGCAAAATTGGTTTAATAAGCATGATAATTATATTTAAAAAAGATTTACAAATTCACTTTAATATTTATTAACCTCTAAAACAAAAATAATGAGAACACAAATAACAAAAATCAGTAAAATTGTATTATTAACCTTTATTATGTGTGCTATGGTATTTAGTACGAATGCACAAATAAAAAATAAGAATAAATACAATCTTAATACTAGTACAACTAGTATGAAAAAATCAAAATGGGAAGGTTGCGAACAAGTAATCCTTAAAAAAAGTGGTGTAGTGCATTCCGTTGGTCCTGCAGTATTAAAATTCTTCGGAACTTCACATGAAGCAACTATACATATTAAAAAAACTGGAGGACGTGCTCCTGCACAAGTAAATGTGTATGTATGTGGAATATTAAGAGATGAAGAGAATCAACAAATTACTTTTTTAAATGGTAAAAATACAACACCTTATCATACAATAAAACTAAAAAAAGTAAAAGGGTGTCCAATAAGAGTAGAGATTGTTAATCAATCTGTTGGCAATACATTTAAATATACGGCAAAAATTCTTGTTAAATCAAGAAGTTTACTAAAAGGTCCAAATACTAAAGGTGGTGGTGGTGACCTTTTAGGTCAAGGAAAAAGTACTTTCTTTATAACTAAATCATGTACTGGAAAAACTAAAATTATAATAGAAAGAAATGGAGGAAGAGCTAGAGCAACTTTAATAATTTATGAGCAAAATAGCAATGGAAGTTATAACTCTAAATTGATTGACGAGACAATCCTTAATGATCAACGGACTGAAACAATAGAATTGAACACAAATAAAAAATTAAAAATAGAAATTAAAAATATTTCTATCGGTAAAAGTCTTAAATTTCATATAGATGCTATTGCAAAACTATAAGCCTTATTCATAAAAAACACAAAAAATAACAAGTAAAGAGGTGGATAATAATGCCTCTTTATTTTTATTATAAACCTATATAATTTTATAATGATGCAATAATAGTTACATATATGCAATAATAGTACAAAAATGCAATAATAGTTATAGCTTTTGAATAAATAGTTATATCATTTTTTTAAAAGAAGTGTTACTATTGTAGTGTAATTTAATATAAAAAATAATAATAATCCTTTTACTAAAATAAAGGCAGTTTAAATAAATGATATAACTCCTTTATTTGGTAAACTAAAAACACGTAGTATGAAAAGAATAATAATGTTAGTACTTTGTATTTCTCTGTTCTCTACAGTAGAAACAAATGGTCAAATCAGTTTTAAAAGGCTAAAAAGTAAAGTTTTAAAAAAGAAATCCACAAAAAAAACAACATCTAGTACCGCTAGAAGTACAAATACAAGTGGTGCTGCTTCAGGAATCTCTACTTTAAATTTTTCAAATAAAGGTAGAGCATGGTATGTTAGTAAAAATACAGGTTCAGGGCAACTTGGTACTAAAGAGCGTCCTGCAAAAGATTTAGGAAATATTATCCATCATTTAAAACCAAACGATGTAATTTATATTGCAGAAGGTGTTTATATGAGTAAAGGTAAACGAGGTTCCGACGAAATTAATGTTCCTGTAAAAATTTATGGTGGTTACGATACTTCTTTTACCACTAGAGATCCTTGGGATACACACAAAACAATCTTTACAGGAGTTAACGAATATATGAAATTAACAACACCAAGATTATATATCCGTACCGATCAACAACGTGAAAAGAATAATAGATTATCACAAGGTTCTGAAATTATTGTGGACGGAATTATTTTTGATAATGGTCCAAGAAATCGTTATCACAAAGATAAAAATTTAGCTATCCGAAGACAAGCTAGTCCGAAATCAGGACAAAACCCTTCGCCAGAATCTGGAGGAATTGTAATTGTTGGTAGTAAATTTATGAATATTACTGTTCAAAATTGTGTAGTAATGAATACTGCACCAACCGAAGGAGCAATATCTGTTAGAGTATTTAAAGGAGGAAAAGCCTTAATACAAAACAATTTTTGTATAAATAATACAGGTTATGGCATACAAGCAAGAACTGGTTATATGGGAAGCGATGAAGCATTAGTTCCTAGAATTTTTGTTAGATATAATACCGTTTTATTTACTTGGAAACACGATGCTGTTGCTTCTTACGGAGGAAGTGCTTTAGCTTTGGATAAAGATTTGGTTGTTGTAGCAGAAAATAACGTTTTTGGTTTTGCACATATGGGAGGAATTTACAGTAAAGGAGCAACCTTAACTTTAAATAACAATTTATTTACAGGAAATTCTAAATACGATTATAAAGAAATAAATTCCGAAATGCGTGTAGCAGATATATTAGATGAATCGGAAAAATTAGACCAATACAGCCAAGGTAACGAATCTCTTTTGATAAAAATACCAGTAGCCAAACGTTGGGCAGAAATATATGCAAACAGAGTGGAAATAAGTAGAGCAGAGGTAGATGCTGCAGTAAGTGTTAGTAATTCAGGTGCAAACCAATTGCGAAGTATGCTAGGACTTAATGTACAAGGAAGCTCTGTAAAAATGGATGCAGATATATTCTTACCACTAATAACCATTGACGAAGCTTTACCAGCAGGATTAATGCCTTGGAATGGTAAAGGGTGTAGTATTCCTAAATCAAAATAATAGTTTGGAATTAAAAGCAACATTTATTTTTATAGATGTTGCTTTTAATCTTCTTCAACAAAAGGAGCAAGTTCAACTTCTAAACCATCTAATTCGTCTTTTAAAAAAATTTGACAACCTAGTCTGCTATTATCTTCCACATTAAATGCTTGATCTAGCATATCCTCTTCCTCTTCACTCATTTCAGGTAGAGGTAAATCCTCATTTTTAACATAGCATTGACACGATGCACACATTGCCATTCCACCACAAATACCAATAGTTCCTTCAGGTGCTAATTCGTACGCACGAACGAGTTCCATAAGGTTCATATTCATGTCTGTAGGAGCATCTACTTGATGTTTTGTTCCTTCTCGATCTATAATAGTTACTTTTATAGTATTTTCTTCCATCTAGTTAAATCTTTTTGGTAACTGCTTTTTTCTGTTCTTTTTTTACGCCATCAAATCCTGTAATTCCAGAAACCGTAGTGTATTTCATCACTAAACGTTTTGCATTAGGATTGATAATTTTATAGGCAGATTGTACCATAATAGTTGCCTCGTGAAAACCACAAAGAATTAATTTTAATTTTCCAGGATAGGTGTTTACATCGCCAATTGCAAAAATTCCATCGATATTTGTACGATAATCGGTTGCATTATCTACTTTAATGGCATTTTTTTCAATTTCTAAACCCCAATTTCCAATCGGACCAAGTTTAGGTGATAAACCAAATAAAGGCAAAAATGCATCAACTTCAATTTCTTTTTCGCCTTCGGTTTTATGTTTTACAACAACCGATTCTACTTTGTTATTTCCTTTTATGTGTTTTACTTCGGAATTTGTTAAAAGTGTAATTTTACCAGCATCAACTAGTTCTTTTACTTTTTCAACTGAATCTAAAGCACCTCTAAACTCTGTTCGTCTATGTACTAAGGTAACTTCTTTAGCAATATCTGCTAAAAAAATAGACCAATCTAAGGCGGAATCACCACCTCCAGCAATGATTATTTTTTTATCTCGATAAATTTCTGGTTCTCTTACAAAATACGAAACACCTTTGTCCTCATACTCTTTAATTTCAGAAATTGGTGGTTTTCGTGGTTCAAAAGAGCCTAAACCTCCAGCAATGGCAACTACAGGAGCATGGTGTTTTATGCCACTTTT
>CAYOWM010000193.1:0-4052 GCA_964407635.1 uncultured Flavobacteriaceae bacterium | reverse complement strand
GTGGGACATTTATTATTTTCATCATGCTATAGTAGATTTAGATAATAATGGACAGAAGGAATTAATCTTTACTATAGTATCTGGACACAGCCGGAAACCACGAGGGATCTTTATTTATGATTTTAACCAACAAAAAATTACCTACCGTTATGAGACAAATGCGAGTTTAATGGACATGAATTTTTTTGATTTAAATCATGATGGAAAAAAGGAAATTATTGTAAATACCTATGCATCTGGCAATTTTTCACCAGAAGTAAAAGAGTCGGATTTTTATAGCTGGATTTTCGTTTTCGATAGAACTTTAAGACCTATATTCAAACCTATTCAATTATATGGTTTTACCTCTACCTTTTTAGGAATTGGGATCAAGGAAAAGGATAAATATTCCATTCTTGGTTTTATTAGTGATGTTGGTAAGAGCGATCAATTATCCAGTTTAGTAAAAATCGATTCAAAAGGGAATATCTTGCGAAAGGTAGAAATTCCAACCCCAAGCAAATGGTATCCCTATCTATACCAAATTAATGAGGATTCGCTTATAATTATTGCCAAAAACGAATCAGAGGAGGTAAGGCTTTACGACCATAAATTTAATTTATTAAGACATAAACGGTTTCCTGGTGGAGTTAATTTTTTGAAAATGGTTGATTTAAATAATGATGGGCAAAAAGAAATTATCGGAATTAGACCATTTAAATTAGTTGTATTTGATAGTTACTTAAATTCCATCGCACAAACCGATATCAATATAGTGCCTAGTCATATATCCGTTTCAATAGGTCAAAATGGTTTTCAAGCTAGTAAATATATTCGATTGTCTTCTAAGAATTTTAATGTTGATTATGTCTTTGTTTATCTGCCCTTAATAAAAAATACTAAAATCTTAACCTTACTTACTTTCTGGTTTTTGCTGGTATTATTTTTGCTTTTTGTTGAGGTCAAAGGTAGCGAAGTAGCAATCCGCTGGAACTTTTTGCCCTTAAATTTGACCGAAAATAGCAAAGTGTTTTTAATAATTGATGATAAAGGAAGGGTTTTGTTCCATAATACTTCATTATTAACATCAACTAATCTTAAATATGCTTTGATGAAAAAGCAATTTTTTCACACGGGCTTAGTAGAATATCCGCAACTAGTTCAAATAATAGAAAGAGCAATACAAGACCACAATTTGATTCGACATCGCTTATGGATTAATGAAAAAAAATATATTATTTCTATTTTTCCAATTCGTATATGGTCTGCTTTGATAGTAGGTTACTCTGTACAAATTCTACGGGATGAATTTAATTGCATGGATGAAAAAACCAAAATCTGGACAAATACTATTAAGAAGTTAGCCCACGATATTAAAACACCACTGTCTAATATTGATGTTGGCGTTCAAACGGTCAGAGATAATATCATTAAAACTAAGCTGCCTGATAAAAATGTATTGGTTGAAGATTTAGAAGTATTGAGTAACGAAGTGCGTCGCATTACTAGCATGCTTAGTAGCTTTTTAAAATTTGTCAATTTGGAAAAACCGCATTTTCAGTTCTCATCTATCCACCAAACCATCCGAAAAAGCGCAAATAATTTTGCCGCCTATTGGAAAACTAATTTTACAATTGATTTCGAATTTGACCAGCAAATTCCGTTCTTTCATTTTGACCCGCAACAAATGGAAATCGTAATGAATAATTTAATTAAAAATGCGCTGGATGCTTTGCGAGATAAAGGAAAAATTGTCATACGGACAACTTTGCTTAGTGATGAAATAGACCCAAAAGTAAACCATCATTGTGAAATTGAAGTGGTTGACAATGGCCCCGGTATTTCAAAAGAAAAACAAAGATATATATTTGATCCTAATTTTTCTGAGAAAAAAAATGGCAATGGTTTAGGCTTGACTATTGTAAAAAAAATTATTGAAGATCATGATGGTCATATAAAAGTATTTAGCACACAAGGGTTAGGAACCACTTTTCGGATAATATTACCAATAAAATCTGTTTAAATAAATCAATGAATTAAAGACGAGTTAAACTCATGTCATTTAACAGAGTACTAATCGTAGATGATGATCATGTGTTTTTACGAAACACAAAACGATTATTAGAAACACATGATTACTGGGTTGAAACGACGGGTAATCCAACGGAAGTGCTGAATCTTCTATTAAAAAATCAGTATCACTGCATTTTAATTGATGTTAAAATGCCGGCAATGAATGGACTTGAAGTACTTAAATTACTTCGTGAAAATGACAAAACGGTGCCAGTTATAATGATTTCTGGGGAGAGTACCATTCACATTGCTGTTGAAGCACTGAAAATTGGAGCCTATGATTTTATTGAAAAACCAATTGAAGTTAATCTTCTCTTAAATGCGATTAATAACGCCATTGAAAAAGCCCGATTATTAGAAGAAAACAAATCATTTTATTTTGAACTGCAAAAAAATTTTCAGATAATCGGTCTTAGTAAAAATATGCATTGGATTTTAGACATGATTAATAAAGCTTCCCAAATTGATAGCAAAGTCCTCATTACAGGGGAAAGCGGAACTGGCAAAAGCCTAGTTGCTCACACTATCCATTACAAGAGTTTGCGGAAGGGAAAACCTTTTATTGAAATAAACTGTGCAGCAATTCCTGCAAATTTATTGGAAAGTGAATTATTCGGCCATAAAAAAGGAACTTTTACAGGCGCCATCAAAGATCAAAAAGGGAAATTCTGGGCTGCAAATGGTGGCACAATATTCCTTGATGAAATTGGCGACATGGATTTCAACATGCAAGCTAAACTACTTAATGTATTACAAGAACAAAAAATTCAAATTATTGGTGTCCCCGAACCACTACCCATTGATGTTAGGGTGATTGCGGCAACCAATCGTAACCTTGAAGAAATGGTAAAAAAAAGACAATTTAGGGAAGATCTTTATTATCGATTAAATGTAATCCATATACATATCCCGCCTTTACGAGAGCGTCGAGAAGACATTTTACCTATTGCCTATCATTTATTAAAAAAATATGCTAATAAATTTAATAAAGCGGTTTTACGAATTCATCCACTGTTAGAATCGATACTAGAAAATCACTCCTGGCCCGGAAATGTGCGCGAATTGGAAAATATGATCGAACGATTGGTTGTCTTTGCTGAAGGAGAAGAAATTACCATTGATGATTATTTAAATATCAGTAAAATTGATGGATTTTACTGGGGGAAAATAATGAATATAAAATCTTTTCTTAATTTAAATTATCAACAAGCTATGGAGGTATTTGAATATAAATTTTTAAATTATGTTTTAGAACAAAATGAATGGAATGTGCAACGATCAGCTAAGTATTTAGGTATCGATAGATCTAATCTTTACAAAAAATTGCGCAAATTTAAGCTGTCCAAAAAGGCAAACTAATTAATTAATGAACTCCTCTTCTGTTTTTGCGAAATTTCTTATAATCGTTCCTGACTAAATAGGTTTTTGCTAATTTTTATAAATTCATTAAATATTCTCCCTTTTCACTGCTTACTCTTCTTTGTGATTTTTACCTACAATACTAATTCTGCTTTTCTTTCCTTAAATCCTTTGCAGTATTGTCTTCTCTATTTGTATTGATAAATTCACTATATTTATATACTTTATTTATTTTGCTTACCATGGCAAGAGCATTTACTTAAACGATTGTTTAGATTAAATACGGATCTCTTTTACAAATTACTTCATTCTGATATAATATAAATGTAAAAGCTAAAACATGATATGCAACATCAAAATCAGACATTTTGTTATTGTCATTTACTAACTTATTTTTTTCTTGATTCACTTTGTTATTAGCAAATTTGTTTTCTTAAACAAACCCCTCTATAAAGTTAAACTAATTTCTTAAATCACGTATATGTCTTCTTCTCTATTAAAAAATGTAAAATTCACATTTCTGTATACACGATTTTTACTCATTTTTTTAGAGAAATCTGCTTAAAATTGTTTATTATGCAGGCATTTTCTACTCCCCACCCAACAAAATTTTATCGTAAGTGGAAATGTGCGGCGGATCG
>CAYOWM010000192.1:0-4055 GCA_964407635.1 uncultured Flavobacteriaceae bacterium | reverse complement strand
CCCAATGTTCCCAAAGTTTTTTTCGTGAAAGAATATTTCCGTTTTTATCTAATTCGAGTTGCCAACGATTTTCCCATCGTTTAAAAGGCTTGTATCCTGAACCTTTTTTGTCTTTTTTATCTTGATTTATTTCCCAATAAGCATCAAAAGAATTGGAAATTTCTTTAAGTGTTGGATTATGTTTGCTTTTTAAATTGTTACTTCCTTCCCAAGGAGTCCCTTTTGTGAATTGAGCTTGTGTTTGCAATACAAAAGACAGTAAAACTAGGTAAAATAATTTATTCATAATTAAAAGATAATAGTTAGTAATTTTGTCGAAAATTAACAATTCCTTACAAGGTTTGTAAACAAATTAAATTTATACAAATATAAAACAACGATAAAAGTATAAACCCTACCCTGTCCTGATTTATTTTTTTACGTAAAAAACCCTACAGGTTGCCAGTTGTTAATATCATTAGGACTATTTCCTTGCAATACAACAGATAGCAAAACTAGATAGAATGATTTATTCATAATTAAAAGATAATAATTAATATTTAATTTTGTCGAAAATGTAACAACTCCTTACAAGATTCGCAAATAAAGTGAATTTATATGAATATAAACAACGATAAAAGTATAAATTTTATTGTTTTTTTGCGTTTTTATTAAAAATAGAATCGCTTTTTGATTTTATAGAAATAACGCTTTTTATAGAATCGTTTGGTATAGTCAAAGACAAAACGTACTGTTTTATTTTCCAAACAGTATCTTTTTTTGCAAGTACACCAGAACCACGACAAATTTTCATTTGTGTATTTAACAGCTCGTCAAACCAAGCAGTTTTTCCGTCTTTAGACAAGTGTATGTTTCGTGTAATTGCAGTAAAATTCCATGTTTTCTTTTTGTCAAAATATGGTTTTGCAAATTTTTGAAATGCCTGTTTTGTCCAAATTTCACTTGCATCGGTGCCTATAAAAACAGCGTCATCATCCATTGCATTGAAATAGGCATCGTATTTAAAAGTTGCCACATCTTTGTGCCAATTATCAAGAGTTGTATTTATTTGTTCTTTGCTTTTTACAGAATTTACTACTTTGTTTTTATTACAATTACACGACGTAACTATAAAAACGAAACCGATAAATAGTACCATATTATTTTTGCTCATCTCTTGGTTTTAATTTTGGTTTGGTTAAAAGCAATGGTTTTATATGCTTTCTTTTTCGTTTTTTAAAATTTCGTTTTCGTTTTTTATTTGGAATAGGCTTAAAATTATTTTTTACAGAATCTTTTTTATTTAAAATACTATCAAATTCTTTCAGATTATTTTCTAAAATTTCTTGAGAAACTAGCATATTAATCTTACTATTAATGGCATCAAAAGCATTTACAATATTTTTAGTTTCCAAAATAATTTCTGTATTAGTAATGCTTGGTATCGAGTCCATATCGGCAAGTCTAAACGATTCGTTATACAGAACATGCAATCTGGCTCTAAAACTAGGAGTGTTTAGTTTTTTAATTCGGATAGAATCTTTTAATTGCTCACTTAGTTCTGCAAGTCTTTGCGAATCAAACAAGGCTTTTTTTGTGGTAGTTTTATAATAATTTGGTAAGAATTCAACTATATTTTGGTATTCTATCCAATCGGAAACCATTTTTTTTGCTTCGTGATTTAATGGTGTTGGTTTGAAGTTCGCAATGGAATTGATTTCTTTTTTTTCAACTGGTTGTTCTTTTTTATTGTTCTTTATTTCCTTTTTAGAACAAGATAGCATTAAACCAAACAATAGAAAAAAGTAAACGAATAGTTTCATTAAAAATATTTGTGCCAAAAATACAAAATTATACTGTAAAATTTTGAAATTGTTTTGTTCATAAACCAAAATCAAACAAAACTTTGTATCTTGCGAACATAAAACCATATATAATGAAGAAAATAATTCCTTTTTTAATTCTTAGTATTTTGTTTCTTTCTTGTAAAAAAGAAACCGTAAAAAAAGAAAAAAACGACCAAAAAACAATGATTGAAAACCCTTTATTAGCAAAGTGGAATACACCATTTGGAGTTCCACCTTTTGACAAAATAAAAAGCGAACATTATTTACCTGCACTACAAACAGCAATAAAACAGCACCAAAAAGAAGTGCAAAGTATTATTGACAATAAAGCAGCTCCGACATTTAAAAATACTATTGAAGCATTAGAAATTAGCGGTGCTAATTTAAAAAAAATATCCAATATATTTTTTGCAGTTAGTGCTGCAAATACCAACGATATTTTAAAAGAAGCAAATAAAAAAATAATGCCTGAGTTAACTGCACATTTCGATGGTATTCAGTTAAATTCAAAATTATTTAATCGCATAAAAACAGTTTATAAAAACAAAGAAAACTTAAAATTAGCACCGCAAGAATTACGTTTACTAGAAGAAACATACAAAAGTTATGTACGAGCAGGAGTAAATATTACTGGTAATAAAAAAGAACGCTTAAAAGAAATCAACAAAAAACTATCCGAACTTTCAACAAAATTTGGCGATAATTTATTAGATGAAACCAACGATTTTGAAGCATACACCAATACTAAAAAAGATTTAGGAACACTATCCGAAAGTTTGGTTGCAATGGCAGCTAAAGAAGCTAAAAAAAGAGGCCATGATTCTGGTTGGTCCTTTACTTTACAAAGACCAAGTATTAATCCATTTTTACAAACTTCACCAAATAGAGATTTACGTGAAAAATTATTTTTGGGTTATGCAATGCGAGGTAATAACAATAATGAAAAAGATAACAAAGCTGTATTAAATGAAATGGCTAATTTGCGATTAGAAAAAGCTACTTTGTTAGGCTATAAAACTTGGGCAGATTATATATTATCCGATAATATGGCAGAAAACTCAAAAAATGTATATCAATTAATGGATAAGCTTTGGCCTTCGGCAATTAAAATGGCAAAGAAAGAGCGTAATTTACTAGCAAATGAAATGAAAAATGATGGTATTAAAGAAACTTTCCGAGGTAGTGATTGGCGATATTATGTAGAAAAAGTACGAGCAAAGCAGTACAATTTTAACGAAGATGAAACCAAACCATATTTTGAATTTAACAATGTAAAAAAAGGTGTTTTTGCCCTAGCAAACAAATTATTTGGATTAACTTTTAAAGAGCGAAAAGACATACCAACTTGGCATAAAGACCAACAAGTTTACGAAGTTTTAGAAGCAAATGGTAAGCATCTTGGTATTATTTATATGGATTTCTTTGCACGTGAAAGCAAACGTGGTGGTGCTTGGATGAATGAATTACGTATGCAATCTAACGTAGATAAATTTATTACACCAATAGTTACCAATAATTTTAATTTTCCAGCTCCAACAAAAGATACACCTGCATTATTATCGTTTAGTCAAGCACAAACTTTATTTCACGAATTTGGTCATGGCTTACATGGTTTATTTTCAAACGTAAAATACGGTTCTATGTCAGGCACAAACGTACCACGAGATTTTGTAGAGTTTCCTAGTCAAGTTATGGAAAACTGGATGAGCGAACCAAAAGTTTTAGCAATGTATGCAAAACATTATAAAACAGGAGAAATAATTCCGAAAGCACTAATCGAAAAAATGAATAAAGCCAACAGTTTTAACGAAGGTTTTAGAACAACCGAATATATGGCTGCTGCATATTTAGATATGAATTGGCATACTTTAACAACAAAAAACACAAAAGATGTAAATTTATTTGAAAAAGAAGCAATGGATAAAATCGGTTTAATAGATGAAATTTTACCTAGATACCGAAGCACATATTATGCTCATATTTTTTCAGGAGGATATTCTGCTGGTTACTATGCCTATTTGTGGTCAGAAATTTTAGATGCCGATACTTTTAATGAATTCAAAAAAACAGGAAATATTTTTGATCAAACACTAGCAAAAAAATACAGAAAAATGCTTGCAAGTGGTGGTACAAAATCTGGAATGGAATTATACAAAGATTTTTTAGGTAGAGAGCCAAAAATTACTCCTTTGATTGAGAAAAAAGGTTTTTAATTTATTGTTTCAAAAT
>CAYOWM010000191.1:0-4070 GCA_964407635.1 uncultured Flavobacteriaceae bacterium | reverse complement strand
ATAAAAACAAATTCTAATTTAAAAAACGGTGTAGATTTGAGTAAAATTAATCGCTTTCCTACTTCTACATTAATTCAGAATTTTTTAGATTTTTTTATCAATTCAGAATTTTTAACTACTTTTGATTAATATTTAAAAAAAACTATGGCTAATACATTAAATAAAGTTTTACTTTTAGGACATCTTGGCGATAATATAAAAATGCATTATTTTGAAGGTGGAAATTGCATTGGTAGATTTCCTATCGCAACAAACGATGAATATACTAATAAAACTACTGGTGAAAAAATTTCTAATACCGAATGGCACAATATTGTTGTTAGAAATAAACTTGCCGAACTCTGCGAAAAATATACTGCAAAAGGCGACAAAATATATATCGAAGGACGTTTAAAAACAAGACAATGGCAAGATGAAACAGGAAACAAACGCTATACAACTGAAATTTATGCCTCAGAAGTTATTTTTCTTGGACAAAAAAAACAAGAAAACAAGCCTACAACACCAACTAGCAAAATCAAAAAAGAAACGACCAACTTTGAGGACGATTTACCATTTTAATTAAAAAATAAAACCTTGGATCCAGAACCCATATTTTTACTACTATACCTACCAATACAATGGCAATTAATACTACAAATAGTAGTTTTATTACTATTATTGTTTGGTTCTGCCTTGATTTCAGGTGCAGAAATTGCTTTTTTTTCCATTTCAAAAGCACAATTAGAAAATGCAAAAAAAAATAAATTAAAAAATATTGATGATATAGCAGAGCTTTTAGAAGCACCAAAAAAACTATTAGCAACCATCTTAATTGCCAATAATTTTGTAAATATTTTATTCATTATTATTTTTAGCTCTTTTGGTGAAATCGTTTTTAAAAGCATCACATCACCTATTCTTAAATTTTTAGTCGAAGTTGTTTTAGTAACCTTTTTAATTTTACTATTTGGTGAAGTTTTACCTAAAGTTTATGCAAACAGAAAGGCACTAAAATTTGCTTCCTTTATGGCAAAGCCAATTCGTTTTTTTAAAACAATATTTTCATTTTTAAGCATTCCGTTAATGAAATTAACAACACTTATTGAGCATAAATTAAACAAAAAACAAAGCGATATTTCAGTAGAAACCCTCGGTGAGGCTCTAAAACTTGCCTCAAAGGACACATCGGATGAGGAAAAAAAAATACTAGAAGGCATCGTTACTTTTGGTAATACCGAAACCATTCAAGTAATGTGCCCAAGAATTGATGTTTTTGCAATTTCAAACGAAGAAGAATACGAAAATGTACTCAAAAAAATTATAAAATCAGGACATTCAAGAATTCCTGTTTACAAAGAAAATATAGACTCCATAATCGGAATTTTATACACCAAAGATTTACTACCACATTTATCAAAAAAGAAACTCAATTGGCAAAAACTTCTGCGAGAAGCAATTTTTGTACCTGAAAACAAAAAATTAGATGATTTGCTATTAGAATTCAAAAGTAAAAAGGTACACATGGCAATTGTTGTAGATGAATATGGAGGAACTTCTGGCGTAGTAACACTAGAAGATATTATAGAGGAAATTGTTGGTGATATTAATGATGAATTTGATGATAATGATATTGCATATTCAAAATTAGATGATAAAAATTATATTTTCGATGCAAAAATATCGCTAAAAGACTTTTTTAAAATTTTAGATTTTAACGAAAGTGATTATGAAAATTATATAGGTGAAGCAGAAACACTTGCTGGATTTATTTTAGAAATTTCAGGTAAATTTCCAAAAAAGAACGAAATAATAAAAGTAAAAAAGATAACGTTTACCATAGAATCTTTAGATAAAAGGAGAATAAAACAAGTAAAAGTTACGTTACAGTAATAAATAAAAATATGTTTAAAAAAATTTTTTATACCCTTTTTATAATACTATTTATTAGTTCGTGTAAAACCGAAACATTCCCAAAACCAACAGGATATCTAAATTTAGAATATAAAAACAGTACGTATCGAAACATACGCACAACTTGTCCGTTTAGTTTTGAAATTAACAACCAAGCAAAGCTATCCTTTAACGAAAAATGTTGGATTAAAGTAAAATATCCTAAGTTAAAAGCTACTATTGATATAACCTATATCCCTGTTTCAAAAAATTTAAAAACTTTATTTATTGAAGCCGAAAAATTAAGCACAAAGCACAGTATAAAAGCCGATAAAATAAGCTTTATCCCTTACGAAAATAAAAAACAACAAGTTTACGGAAAAGTAACAAACGTAACAGGAAACGCTGCTTCAGCCATACAATTTCATGTAACCGATAGCACCAAACATTTTTTAACTGGTGCAGTTTATTTTAACGTTGCTCCAAACTACGACTCCATTTATCCTGCAATAAAACTACTCGAAAAAGACGTAGCACACCTTGTTGAAACCCTTAAATGGAAACAATAAGATAGAAAAAAACATATTTTTTCGTTTAAAAAAAGATTTTTTTGTACTTTGCGAACTTAAATAATCAAATTTTTAAACTTATGAGAAAACTATTATTAATTGCAATTTCATTTTTATTTAGCACAGTTTTGTTTGCACAAACCGTAGTTAAAGGAAATGTAAAAGATGCAAAATCAGGAGAACCATTACCTGGAGTTAATATTAAAGTTGTAGGAAAATCTTTAGGTACTACAACCGATTTTGATGGTAATTATACTTTAACTATCAAACAAGATCCTCCTTTTAAAGTAGAATTTACAACTTTAGGTTACGCAAAACAAACCATAGAAATTACTAGTAAAAATCAAACAGCAGATGTTTCTTTAGAAGAAAACGCTTCGGTTTTAGACGAAGTAGTAGTGTCTGCATCTAGAACACCAGAAAGCGTTAGAGAATCACCAGTAACCGTTGAAAGAATGGACATCAGAGCAATAAAAGCATCTGCATCGCCAAGTTTTTATAACAGTTTAGAAAATTTAAAAGGGGTAGATGTAAATACGAGTAGTTTAACATTTAACTCTGTTAATACTCGTGGTTTTGCAACCTACTCTAACACTCGTTTTGTACAATTAGTAGATGGAATGGATAATGCATCACCTGCTCTTAACTTTGTTATGGGTAATTTAGTTGGTATAAATGAATTAGATGTAAATTCTGTAGAATTACTACCAGGAGCGTCTTCTGCACTATATGGAGCAAATGCTTTTAATGGTATCTTATTTATGACGAGTAAAAATCCGTTTG
Organism: uncultured Flavobacteriaceae bacterium; assembly: GCA_964407635.1. Taxonomy (GTDB): domain Bacteria; phylum Bacteroidota; class Bacteroidia; order Flavobacteriales; family Flavobacteriaceae; genus S010-17. The sequence goes on along the minus strand of CAYOWM010000191.1, from coordinate 846 downwards.
ACCACCAAGGAATTAGTTTTTACGCTAAAAAAGGAGTAACTTCTTCTAAAGCTGCAGGAACAAATCCGTATCACGATTTAGGTGTACGTGTCGCTCATGCATTCTCTGAAAAATTTGCAGCAAAAGCATCTTTTTCGTATTTACAAGGAACAGATTGGATAGCAACCGATACTAACGAATACCAACACGTTGGTGCTGGTTATGCAGATAGAATTTATAAAGAAGGCCATTCTTTAAATCATGATGGATTAAATATTTATGGTGATGAAGTAGCAGTAGATATTAATGGTGTAGCACAATCTTTAGAAGGATTAAACATCTTACCTGCTGGTGCTAGTCTATTAATTCCACATGACAAAGTAGGTCGTGGTGGTTACAAAGAAACTGACTTAACAGATCACTTAGCAAAAAGTATGAAATTTGATGCTTCCTTAAATTGGAGACCAACAGGAAGTGATTTAGAAGTTATTTTCAATTCACGTATTGGTAGAGGTAATACTATTTATCAAGGAACAGATAGATACCAATTAAAAGATTTTATGATGTTTCAAAACAAATTAGAGATTAGAAACAATAATTTCTTTTTAAGAGGTTATATCACTTCTGAAGATGCTGGTAATTCGTATGATATGAATTTTGCAGGAATTAACTTAGCAAAAATAGATGCTTCAAACTGGTTTGGAACCTATACTGGTGCATATTTTCAATCTGTTTTACTTGGAGGAGCAACAAACGAACAAGCTCATGCTGCTGCTAGATTAGCCGCAGACAATGCCTTTCCTTTATTAGAGCCTGGCACTCCTGAATTTCAAGCAGAATTAGATAGAATTCTTAATGACCCAGATG
>CAYOWM010000190.1:0-4082 GCA_964407635.1 uncultured Flavobacteriaceae bacterium | reverse complement strand
ATTACTTTATCACCTTTTAAGTGATTCAGGATTTTAGCGTTTACCGCTGCACCTTTGATAGCTGGGGCGCCAATCGTTACTTTTCCATCATCTAATAAAAGGACTTTATCAAAACTTATTTTTGATCCAGCCTCTCCTTGTAAACGATGTACGAATACTTTTTGGTCTTTCTTAACTTTAAATTGTTGCCCTGCTATTTCTACAATTGCATACATAAGTTACTTATTTACTTGATTTTTTTAACAGCTGCAAATATACATCTATTTTTTTAATGACATACTTTTTGTTTGGTTTTTTTGTTTTTAAATATTTTAACATAAAATCAGTAACATTTATGTGAGTTTTTCTACTAATTTACTGTAAATTTGTAACAATATTTAAAATAAAATTTTATTAACATGAAAAAAAGTTTCGTATTACTTTTTTGTTTTTTACTAAGTAACGTATTAATGGCACAAAAAGTTAATTTTGAAGAGTATGATTTAGATAACGGATTACACGTTATTCTACACAAAGACAACACAGCACCTGTTGTAACAACATCGGTAATGTACCATGTAGGTGCAAAAGACGAAAATCCTGAACGTACAGGTTTTGCACATTTTTTTGAACATTTATTGTTTGAAGGAACAAAAAACATCAAACGTGGTGAATGGTTTAAAATAGTAACTTCTAATGGTGGAACAAACAATGCAAACACAACAGATGATAGAACCTATTATTATGAAGTATTCCCTTCTAATAATTTAGAGTTAGGTTTATGGATGGAGTCGGAAAGAATGCTACATCCTGTTATTAATCAAATTGGTGTAGATACACAAAACGAAGTGGTTAAAGAGGAAAAACGTTTACGAGTGGATAATGCTCCTTACGGAAATTTCTTAGCTGAAATTAAAAAAAATATGTTTAAAAAACATCCATATCGTTGGGCAACTATTGGTTCTATGGCACATTTAGATGCAGCAACTTTAGAAGAATTTCAAGCGTTTAATAAAAAATTCTATATTCCTAATAATGCCGTTTTAGTAGTTGCTGGAGATATTGATATTGCTAAAACAAAAAAAATGGTTAAAGATTACTTTGGCAGTATTCCTAAAGGAAAAGCAATTGAACGTGTAGAAATTAAAGAAGAACCAATTACAAAAGAGTTTTATGCAGAATACCAAGATCCTAATATTCAGATTCCTGCAATTTTGAATGCGTATAGAACACCAGCAATGACTACTAAAGATGCCTATGTTTTAGATATTATTTCCACCGTTCTTAGCGATGGTAAAAGTTCTAGATTGTACAAAAAAATGGTAGATACTAAAAAAGAAGCAATGCAGGTTGGAGCACTTAGCTTTAGTCAAGAAGATTACGGTATGTACATTATCTATGCACTTCCTTCTGGCGATACAACTTTAGAACAATTAACTAATGATATTGATGAAGAAATTGTTAAAATGCAAACGGAATTGATTTCCGAAAAGGAGTTTCAGAAATTAAAAAATATTTTTGAAAATAGATTTGTAAATTCTAATGCAAGTGTTGAAGGTATTGCACATTCTTTGGCTAAATATTATATGTTATTCGATAATACAAATTTAATTAACGACGAAATTAATATTTACAATAGTATTACACGTGAAGATATAAAAAATGTAGCAAATAAATATCTTAAAAACAACCAACGTTTAATTTTAAAATATATTCCTAAAAAAGAGGAATCAACTAAATAAATTATAAAAAAATGAAAAAAGTATTTTTAATTATAACCCTTATTATTTTCTCCTTGTCTATGCAAGCACAGATAGATAGAAGTGTACAGCCTAAAGCAGGACCTGCTCCTGTTATAAATATTAAAAAACCAGTAACGTTTAAGTTAAAAAATGGCTTGGAAGTTTTGGTAGTAGAAAACCATAAGTTACCACGTGTAACGGTTAGTTTAACTCTAGATAATCCTCCTAGGATTGAAGGTGATAAAGCAGGACTGGCAAATATTATGGGCGATGTTTTGGGGTCAGGTTCAGAAAATATATCTAAAGAAAAATTCGACGAAGAAGTTGATTTTTTAGGTGCAAGAGTTAATTTTTGGAGTACAGGTGCTAGAGCAAGTTCGTTGAGTAAATATTTTCCAAGGATTTTTGAATTAATGGCTGATGCAGCTTTACATCCTAAATTTACACAAGAAGAGTTCGATAAAAGTATCAAACAAGCACTTGATGGTATTAAATCTGGTGAAAAATCTGTTGCTAATATTGCAAATAGAGTGCGTAAAGCAATTGGTTATGGTAAAAACCATCCTTACGGAGAATTTACAACTAAAGAATCTATTAAAAGTTTAACATTAAAAGATGTTGAGAATTTATACGCAAAAAGCTTTAAACCAAATAAAGCATATTTAGTTGTTGTTGGTGATGTAACGCCAAAACAAGTTAAAAAATTGGTGAAAAAATATTTCAAAAAATGGAAGCAAGGAACTATTGAAAAACAAACATTTCCAAAACCTACTAATGTAGAAAAAACCGAAATTGCTTTTGTAAATATGCCTAACGCTGTACAGTCGGAAGTTGCTGTAATTTACAATACAAATTTAAAAATGTCCGATGCCGATTATTTTGCTGTTTTAGTGGCAAATCAAATTTTAGGAGGCGATTTTAATTCGTATTTAAATATGAATTTACGTGAAGCTCACGGATATACTTATGGTGCTAGATCTAGTATTAATGCCGATGAATACGCAAGTATGTTTAGAACAGGTGCAAGCGTACGAAACGAAGTTACCGATAGTACCGTTGTAGAATCGTTAAAAGAAATTAACCGAATCCGTACCGAAAGAGTAACCGAAGAAAATCTTAAAAATGTAAAAGCTGGTTACATGGGAAAATTTGTTTTAGCCTTAGAAAAACCAAGAACAATAGCTAGTTATGCATTAAATATTAAGACAAATAATTTGCCAGAGGATTTTTATACTACGTATTTAGAAAAAATAAATGCCGTTACTATTGATGATGTAATGCGTGTTGCAAAAAAATATTTTGGATATGATAATGCAAGAGTTGTTGTGGTAGGAAAAGCAATTGATGTTTTACCAAATTTAGAAAAATTACCATATACTATTAATTATTTTGATGCATATGGTAATCCAACCAAAAAGCCAGAAATGAATAAACCAATTCCTAAAGGCGTAACCGTACAAACCGTTGTAGATAAATATATCGAAGCAATTGGAGGTGCAGAAAAAGTGCATGCAGTTAATACACTTTTACAAGTTGCTCAAGCGGAATTTCAAGGGAGAAAATTAGATATGGTTATGAAATATATGAAACCAAATAAATCGTTTTTGACCTTAGGGATGGGAGGAATGACAATGTCTAAAAAAGTTTTTAACGGAACTTCTGGTTATGAAGAAGCTAGAGGGCAAAAGAAACCTTTAGAAGGAAAAGATTTGGAAGAAGCTAAAGCAGAAGTAAAACCAATATCCGAATTGGGATTAGCAAAAACAGGCAAATTACTAGCAATTGAAAACCTAAATGGTAAAGATGCTTATGTGATTAAAGATGGCGATTCTAAAATTTATTTTGATGTAAATTCAGGTTTGAAAGTACAAGTAATAAAAACAAAAAAAGCACCAAACGGAAAAGAAATGTCGCAAACGTTTGAATTCTCGGATTATAAAGAGGTAAATGGTGTTAAATTTTCGCATACTATGAAAATGAATATGGGACCAATGGCTTTTGAGTTTAAAACATCTGAAATTAAAGTTAACGAAGGTGTTTCCGAAAAAGATTTTGAATAAGTTTCTAATTACCTTTTCGTTACCAAAACCTTTGTAGATTTATAAGGTATTGTATAAAATAGATTAGAATTAAAAGGGTTTTCAAAAAAAATGAAAACCCTTTTTATATGTCATAATGGTATTAATATAGAAATTTTGGGTCAGTTGTAAAAGTTGGGGATTAGCAAAATAATTCAATAAAGAAATTTTATTTTTTTGACATAAAATACCTGTATTGATAATGGACTTTAGCAACGTTTTTATATCCACAGTTTCGCCAAAGCGATATTGTCGTGATATAAATCTGTTGTAAAGTTAGATT
>CAYOWM010000189.1:0-4091 GCA_964407635.1 uncultured Flavobacteriaceae bacterium | reverse complement strand
AACGGTCTAATTGTGCTTCTGGTAAACGATAAGTTCCTTCTTGCTCTATCGGATTTTGAGTTGCAAAAGTTAAGAAAGGCTTTTCCATTTTATAGGTTTTTCCGTCTATGGTAACTTGTCGTTCTTCCATAACTTCAAACAAAGCTGCTTGTGTTTTTGCAGGAGCACGGTTAATCTCGTCGATTAGTATAATATTCGAAAAAATTGGTCCTGCTTTAAATTCAAATTCGTTCTTTTTCATATTAAAAACGGAAGTTCCTAAAATATCCGAAGGCATTAAATCTGGCGTAAATTGAATTCTACTAAAATCTACTTGCATGGTTTGTGCCATTAATTTTGCAGTTATTGTTTTTGCAACACCTGGAACTCCTTCGATTAAAGAATGACCATTAGATAAAACCGTAGCGATAAGCATATCTATCATTTCACGCTGACCGATAATTACTTTATGCAATTCTGCACGAATATCTTTAACACTTTGTTGCAATTCGGATAAATCAATTCGGTTTTCAAAATTGATATCATTATTTTGTTCTGGTTTGTTTTCTGTAGTATCTTCCATTACATTTTTGTTTTTTTATAAAATTTTTCAATTAGTTTATTAAGTGTAACCAAAGCGTATTCTTGTGGTTCGTCTCGTTTTTGTAATTCAATTATATAATTAATTAATCGGTTAATTTCGTCTTTTGGCACACCTGTTTTGTGGTATAAGCGTTTACGAAATTCGTCGTTTAAGTTTTGTGTATCTAATAAATAGGTGTTTCGGATATATTCTAAAAAGAAGGTTATTTTTTTGTTAATTATATCTTTTGGTTTACCTTGATTAAAATACATATTACCAATAGTTTTAGCAAATGCAATAGAAGTATTTGGCAATTTTTTAATAATCGGAACGATACGTTGTTTTCGTTTGGCTCGGAAAATGATAAAAATTATAATTCCAATCCAAGACAAACGCCAAGCCCATTTTAGTGCTGGTTGCTTTAAAATATATCGCAATTTATTATCCGAAATATCTAAATCGGCTTTTATTTTACTATCCCAATAAATTTTATCTACATCGATATACGATAAAGCATTTGTAACGTATTTATAATGATTTTCTTTTAACAAATGGTAATTAGTAAACGTATAAGGTTGTAAGTGAATGTAGAATTCGCCTTTTCCAAATTGTATTTTTGCATAATTTATAAAATCCTTTTTTTTATAATTATGATATCCTAAAATTGTTGCTGTACTTGTTGGCAAACTATCAAAATATACACTTTTAAACCCTTTGTTATAAATAAATTTTTCTTGTTTTAAATATTTATTTGTAAGATACATTTCTTTCTTTGCGGAATCTTTATACGAATAAAAATACGAATCTCTCGTTTTAAAATGTAAGGTATCTCGTATAAATTTAGGAATAGATGTTGCTGCCATAAAAACCGTATTTCCTTTTTTGGCAAATTCTAATAATTTTTCAAAAGATTTTTTGTCTATATCTAGATAATTATTAAGCAAAATATAGGCTTTTTTAGATTCGTTTTTACTGTAATATTTATAACGAAGTAATTCGTACGGTGTTTTTTTAATGACTTCAATTTTAGTATCTGGAAAAATATTTTTCAGTTCTTTAAATAATATATAAGTTCCCCAAGGTTTTTTGTGGTTTCGATTAAAGGATGGTGTCCAATCAATTGGTTTAGGCTTGTTAGATTCTACCACAAACAGCAAACCTATCAGTAATACAAACAAAAAGATATAAATTTTAAGTTTACCCATTTATTTGTTGTGTTAATTGGTTAAATTTTTGTTCTGCATCTGCAAAAGCACTTTCGCTTATAGTAAATTCGCCATACCAACAGTAATCAAAAATATACGATGTGTACGCAAATTTTTCACGCAAAGTAGGGTTTTTTATTTCGTATTGGTAATCGTAATTTGTTTTTTCGTTATCCCATTCAATTACATTTGCCTTGGTTAATTCTTTTAACGTTTTAAGGTAATGGTAACGAATAGCAGAACGGTAATCGTTTTTTTCTTTTGCTTTTGCAATAAGCGTATCGTAATTAGTTTCTAATAATTCCTCTTTTAAAACGGTTGCTTTTATATTTAAGGAATCGGAATTTCTACCAAAAACCCAGTTTCCTTCTTTGTTCATAAAAGTTTTAATAATAAAATACAAAACCGTTATAAACACTAAATAATATAGTATTTTAATAAAATTATTGGTAAAATTTGCAGCTTCTTTTTCATCAACTAAACCAAACCATTCTTTCATCTTTTCTTCAAGCCAATGTGTAAATTGTTCCCATAGACTACGTTGATTTGGATCGAAATTATAATCGTAAACAAAAACAGCATCTTTATAATTATCTTTAAAATTATTTGGCAATTTACGTATAACAATATTGCTATCTATATCCGTTTTAAGTTCTTTTTTTTGCGAAAAAGAAGTGTAAAATAAAAATAAAAATATGTATAAAATGTATTTATTCACCTAAACCAATTTTATCAATTTCGGAAACGGTAACAATATTTTCCATTTCCTCTTTTACACTATAATATACCATTGCTTGTGCTAATTGTATAATGGTTTGTACAAAAATACTTATGGTTTTAGAAATAATAAAAGCAACGAGCATTGCTAACATCATCATAGTCTCTCGCTCACTACGATTAGCAGTATTTGCCGCAAATACCATTGAAATCATATTGGCTACCACTGAAATTCCACCACTAACAAAAGTAGATAATAAGATAAACAGTCCTATTGCACCAACATTATCCCAAAATTTTACTTGTAACATAGCAAAAGAATAACCAAAACATTCCCAAATTCCTTTATCGGTTTCTAAATATTCAAACATAGCGTTATTATAAAACATCGATATGTATGCAAATAGAAATATAATTCCGAAAATGGTTATTAATAGTAAGAGTCCTAAAATTCCTCCTACAATAATAGTTGGAATTAACAATAAGAAACTTGCGAACATAAAAATTAAAATTTTACCAATTTTTTCTTTAAACATTACATTAAAAATATCTTTCGATGTGAAGTTTATACCATTATTACGTTGGTATAATATCATATATATAGGTACAAAAGTATATTGTATAATTGCAAATATAAAAAATACCACTACTGAAGATAGTGTAATAACAATAAAAAGTGTGGAATTGTTTGCAATATAATCTTCAATTATTTTACCTGTATCGCCATTTTGAAAAGTACTTAATCCCATAAAAGTAGTTGTAAAAAAATACAGTACTACCAACATAAAAATTAAAGGTAAACCATTTAATATAAAATAGTTTTTAAAAAAATGCTTTCCGTATAACTTTACAAAGGAAAACGTATCGTTAAAATTATCGCTAAATCTACGGCGTTTTAATAGTTGCATATTCTTTTTGTTTGGCTTTATATACTACTTTTGGATAAATAAAATAGTAATAGGTTATGATACTTAATGTGGTTATTATAATTCCGATAGATAGCCAATTTGGCATAATGTTGCTATATCGTGTAATATATCCTTCTAAAAATCCTGCGGCAATGGTAAACGGAAAAGTACTCAAAAATATTTTTAAAGATACTTTTACTCCTCTTTTAAGCGATTCGTATCTAGAATAAGTTTGCGGAAACAAAATACTTGCTCCTAAAATTAATCCTGCCATTGCTTCGACAACGATGGCAAATATTTCCATTGCACCGTGAATCCAAATACCACGAACACTTGGCCAAAAGGCATTGTGTTTATAAAACATATATTGAAATGCTCCTAGCATTACACTATTTTCAAATAAAACATAAATCGTACCTAAACCACCAAAAAAGCCTAAAATATAATTGTAAAATCCTACACGAATATTATTTATAGTAATTCCGATATGGCTTCCCCAATTTGAACCACTTTTATAAACTGCAACAGGATCGCCTTTTTCGATGTTTTCAAGTGTCATATTTACGTAATAATCACCTAGAACTAATCGTATAAAATTATCATCTTTTATTGATGAAATTACGCCAACAGCTACAAAAACTATAAAAAAAGCAAAAGCATAATATAAATATCGTCTATAATCGTATAAAATTAAAGGTA
>CAYOWM010000188.1:0-4111 GCA_964407635.1 uncultured Flavobacteriaceae bacterium | reverse complement strand
TTTTGCAAAGAAAATTCCTGCAGAAACTAATAATATTGCGAAAATTATATTTGGTATGTATTGCATTTTAATGTGCTTTATCGTTTTATTTTACGGTTTCTTTTTTATATCCTTTATCTTTCTTTCCGAAAAGGGAAAAATGAACAAATCGTTTTGGATGCAGTTTCATTTCACGTAATAGTTCTTCCATTTCTTTGGAAGCATTTTCTAAATTATTATACAATCCTTTATCTTTTAAAAGCATTCCCATAGAGCCTTTACCATTTTCTACATTTGCCAAAATTTTGTCAAAACTACTTAATGAAGTGTTTAGTTTAGTTATGGTTTGTTTTAAATCGGTAGTTAGATTAGCTTTATCAATTTTAGCTGCTACATTTTTAAAGTTTTTTGATGCTTCATCGGCATTTGCCATAATACTAGAAAATTTTTCTTTGTTTTGTACTAACATGGCATCAAAATTATTAGAAACATTTTTAAAACTTTTTAGAGAAGCATTTAAATTTGCGATACTCGTTTTGATATTTTTTTGTGTATTGGTGTCTAAAGTAGCATTCAGTTTAACTAAAAGCTGGTCAACATTGGTCATCACACTACTTAATTTTTCGTTTAACGGATTAAATTTGTCGGTTAGCGAGGCCATTAATCCTTGTTCTACACTTCCTTTAAGGTAGGTTCCTGAAACGGCATTTTTACTTGAAAAATCTGGCAAAATTGCTAATTGTGTAGAACCCATTACTGTTGGTGGAATAATTTTCGCCACACTTTTATCGGAAAAATAAATATCTTTAGTTATGCGATATTTTACAATAAAGCTACCTTGTTTTTCGGTATCAAAACTCACATCCATAACATTACCAACTTGCAAACCGTTTAGCATAACAACGCTAGAATTGGATAAACCTTGTACATTATCAAATTTTGAAAAATAAACACGTTCTTTTTCGAAAAGGTTTTGTTTTTTTAAAAAATTCAAACCCCAAAATAATAATGCAATAGCAATGGTTGCTATAATTCCTGTTTTTAATTCTTTTGATATTTTCAATGTTTTTCTATTTATGCTTAATCAACAAAAGTACTAAAAAAATAAAAACTGCTTATTATATACTTTAAAAAAAACACGCTACAAAGTTATTTGTAATGTATTGGTTATAAATATATAACCATTTTACAGATAATATTTTTTAACTACAATTCCGTTTTCTGTTTGAATTTTAAGAAGTATGATTCCTTTGTAATCTATTTTTTCTCTACTTATTGTTACTTCATTTCTATTATATACAGCTTGAAATATTTTTTTTCCTAAGATGGAAAAAATGGCAATATTTTTTATTTTAACGGAACTCGCATACACTTGCAAAAACCTAGAATTTATGCCAATATGTATTTTCTCTTGATTAATAATAGATTCTGAATTTAACACACTTGGTACGATACGCAATTCAAAACGTGTATTAAAATATCCAACACCATCTGATGTAAAAGCATAATCCGATTGTTGTAAATCGTGTTCTACATTTAATAAATAATCTTTTAAATACACTTCATGATTTGCAAAATTACCTTGATAATGGTCAATTCCTATGTTTAAATTAGATATAGTTGGCTCGTTTTGATAATATCCTAACGGAATTATTTTTTCTCCTGTCAAAACAGGTAATGCTTGAATTGCCAAGTAATGATCAGGAATAACCGAATAAAATCCCATAGCATATCCTTGAGGTCTATCAGCATCATATTGTGCGTCGTAGCCATCTGTTCCTACATCTAAAAAAACAAGTAGTAACTGATTGGAATAAATGTTATTATACATATTAATCCAAATTTTATCGTCTTGTGCTTGGCTAGAAAACACCAAACCAAATAATACGAAAAGAAATACCAAACGTTTCATTCTATTTTTTTTACGAATATACATTTTTTTTTGCAAAAAATATTTAAAGGTGGTATAAAATAGCAAGGATGCTTAAAAAATATGTATTTTTGCAAAAGAATTTTACTTATTTATGCAAGAAACCAATAGACAAAAAAAAATAGCTGGTGTTATTCAAAAAGACTTGGTTGCTATTTTACAAGGCGAAGCAAGAGAAACGCTCAAAGGTATTTTAATTACGATAACCAAAGTGTATGTTACTTCCGATTTAACGGAAGCCAAAATTTACGTAAGTGTTTTTCCTAGTAAGCATTTAGATACTTTAGTAGATGCTATGACAAAAAATGCAGCTACAATTCGTTATGAACTTGCTAGGCGTACAAAAAATCAGTTGCGTCGTGTACCTGTTTTAACCTTTTTTAAAGACGATTCCTTAGATTATATCGATAAAATTGATTCGGTTTTAAAAGGAAATATAGATAATCCAATAAAAGATTAATTGTAAATTTGTATCTGTTTTTTTGAAAAATAAAAATAATAATTCTGAATACATCTTTATACATAGCAAAACGATATTTATTTACCAAAAGCAGTAATAATACCATAAATATTATTACTAAAATAGCAATGGTTGGTGTGGTTATTAGTACTATGGCTTTGTTTGTTGTTTTATCTGCATTTTCAGGTTTGATTTCGTTTAATGAATCCTTTTTAAATACTGCAGATCCAGATATAAAAATACAAGCAGAAAAAGGCAAAACTTTTATACTTAATCAAGAAATTGTAGAGCTGTTGCAGGATAAAAAAATTGCCGATTTTTCAAAAGTAATTGAAGAACATGCTCTTATAGAAAATAATGGAAAACGCATTGCAACTATTTTAAAAGGAGTAGATAAAAATTATATCAAAGTTAATAAAATGGATACGACTTTATACCTTGGCGAATGGTTTTCGGAAAAAGAAAAAAACGCTTTGGTTATAGGACTTTCTATTGCTAATAAAATTGAATCGTTGCCAAATTCGTATGGTGAAAGTATTCAAATTTTTGTGCCAAAACCTGGTAAAGGTCAGTTAACTAAAAATTCGTTTAATAAATTGCGTACCCAAACTATTGGTGTTTTTAGATTAACTCCTGAAATGGATAAAAAATTTATTTTTGCTCCTTTTAAAATAGTACAAAATTTATTGCATTTTAAAAAAAATCAAGTTTCGGCAATTGAAATACGTTTGCAAAAAGATATAAATTCCGAATTATTCACAGAATTTTTAAAAGATAAATTAGGCGTTAATTACAGCGTAAAAACTAGAAAACAACTAAACGAAAGTATTTATAAAATGTTAAATATGGAACATTTTTTTTCGTACTTAATGGCAACTTTAATCGGAATTATTGCTTTTTTTAACGTTATCGGAGCAATTTTAATGATAATTTTAGATAAAAAAGAAAATATTAAAACACTTTTCAATATGGGTTTATCCTTTAAAAAACTTAAACAAATTTTCTTTTTACAAGGTTTTTTATTATCCATTTACGGTTTGGTTATTGGTTTGGTACTTGCTATACTTTTTGTTTTATTACAAAGTAAATTCGGATTTATAAAAATTAATGCTTCCCTTTCTTATCCTGTTGCATTTTTATTTAGCAACGTGTTGATTGTTATTGCGACTATTTTGAGCCTTGGTTTTATTGCCTCGTTTATTGCTAGTAACCGAGTTTCTAAAAAATTGATTATACCTGTTTAATTTCAAAAGACCTATGCTAATTTTAACTATTTTTTAGAGAAGTAGGACAAAAAGGGGTCAGATATAAAAGTTGGGGAAAAGTTATAAAAAGGTATCTCATTTTTTGTGCATGTAAAATAATTAATTTAACTTTACAACAGGTTTATATCACGATTAATATCGCTTTGGCGAAACTGCGGATATAAAACCGTTACCAGTAATCCTCATACTGAAAAAATTTCGTTGAATATTTTTACTAATGTAGGGAGAGAACAAAATAAAAATTAGAACAAAATAAAAAATATAACTAATTGATAATAAATAATTAATCTTAACATTAGTTGGAATAAAAAACTATAATAAATATGAATGATTTTAGAATTCTCTTACTTGGAATAGGTGTTTTAATATTAATAATTAATTTCTTTATAAATTCGAGAAATCTGATTAAAATAGTTTCTTACTGCTATCAGACAAATACACTTTCTGAATATTGGAAGTTGTTTTTTAAAAGTTCTG
>CAYOWM010000187.1:0-4111 GCA_964407635.1 uncultured Flavobacteriaceae bacterium | reverse complement strand
GTTGTTGCACCTAAAGTAATTGTTCCTGTATATTCTTTGGTTTGTGCTTGGTATTCGGATATTTTTTTGGTGAATTTACCAGTGCAGATTATTAGTAATCCTGTTGCTAAAGGGTCTAGAGTTCCTGCATGACCAACTTTTATTTTTTTTATATTAAAGGTTTTTCGGATATGCCATCGTAATTTGTTTACTACCTGAAAGGAAGTCCAATGTAATGGTTTATCTATAAGTAGGACTTTACCTGCTTTAAACTCGTCTAACGTGTACATTAAATGCTTAATTTAAAAATGGTAAAGTGGATGATTAATAAAATCACTCCTAAAATAATTCGGTAATAACCAAAAATTTTAAAACCGTTTTTACTAAGGTAGTCTATAAAGGATTTTATGGCAATTAGTGCTACAATAAAGGCGATAATATTTCCGATAATTAAAAAATTTATTTGTTCAGAATTTAATTGAAATCCTGCTTTGTAATAATCGTATAATTTTTTTGCTGTTGCTCCAAACATTGTAGGAACAGCTAAAAAGAACGAAAATTCTGCGGCAGTTTTACGGTTTAATTTTTGCGTCATTCCTCCAATTATGGTTGCACCACTTCTAGATGTTCCTGGTATCATTGCTAGACATTGAAAGAGTCCGATTTTAAAAGCAGTTGCATAGCTAATAGTACTATTTTCGGCAGTATTTTTTTCGTTTTTAATAAACCAATCATCGGTTTTTATTAAGATAAATCCTCCTATAATAAGCATAATAGCAACGGTTATCGGACTTTCTAAAAGGGAATCGATAAGATCGTTTAGTAACAAGCCTAAAACAACAGCAGGAATAAAAGCGACAAATAATTTTAGGTAAAAATCAACGGATTGAAAAAAGCGTTTAAAGTATAAAATTACCACTGCTAAAATTGCTCCTAATTGAATTACAATGGTAAATAATTTAGTAAAATCGTCGTTTGCAATTTTCATAAAAGACGATGCGATAATCATATGACCTGTCGAGGAAACAGGTAAATATTCGGTTAATCCTTCGATGATTGCAAGGATTATTGCGTATAGGTAAGTCATTTTATTGTTTTGGTGATTTTAAAATGGCAAATACTTCAATAGCAAAACCGATAATTATTAAAGTTGGAGCAAGTCTAATTCTTCTGAAATTATAAATTGCTTCGTTAAATTTATTTGGGTCGTCGCTTCCGCCACCAGCCATCAAAATAAAACCGATTGCTATAAAAGCCAAACCTATAAACATAATTTTATAGTTTTCTTTTTTAAAAATAAATTCGCCTTTTGGTGTTGATTTTTTATTTTTCATAATTTTGTTAATAGTAGAGTTCGTCTGTTTTTAGTTTTAAAAATCGTCTGGTTGCAAAATATGTGCTAATCCAAGTAATTATAATTCCTAAAATAAAAATTCCAGCAAATAATAATGCAATTTGTTGTTTGTTATTAGCTATTTTTAAAACAGTATATTTGTTGTCTAAATAATAAATTATTGTACTTAATGCAGCAATAGCTAAGATAGCACCAAGCATACCTAATTTAATACTGCGATATAAAAATGGTTTGCGAATAAAACGTTTGGTTGCACCAACCATTTGCATGGTTTTAATATTAAATCGTTTGGAATATACAGCAAGTCTAAGGTAACTATTTATTAAAACAAAGGCAATTAAACCAAGTAAACTACTAAATGCTAAAAGCCAAAAACTGGTTTTTTTTACAAAATTATTAAGATTGCTTACCGTTGCTTTACTGTACGATATATCGTTTATGAATTTATTTTTAAGTAGATTTTTTTCAATTTTTTCAATTTTTTTCAAGTCAAAATAATCGGCTTTTAGATATAAATTTACACTATTTTTTAGTGGATTTTCATCTAATTCTTTCATAAAATCCTCTCCTAATTCTTTTAAATAGGTTTGGTATGCCTTTTCTTTAGAAAGAAACGTTATTTTTTTGGTGTATTCTTTCTTTTTTAATAAAGTTTCCAGTTCTTTAATATCGTTTTCTTTTGCAGTATCGTTTAGAAATATTGAAATTTCAAATTCCTCTTTAAAATTATCCGAAATACTTTTAGATTGCAGAACGATTAAGCCTAAAATCCCTAATAAAAATAAAATCAAAGAAATACTAATTACCACCGATAAGGAGGATAATCGTAATCTACGTTTTTGATATTTTTCGAAACTCATTTCTTAGATGTTCTTTTTTATTTGGTATTATTTGCAATTCAAACTCAAAAATAAGAATTCTTATTCAATTTCTTGGCATAATTCAATTAAAACACCATTACTACTTTTTGGATGCAAAAATGCGACTAACTTATTATCTGCTCCTTTTTTTGGTTTTTCGTTGAGTAAAATAAATCCTTCGTTTTTTAATCGTTGCATTTCGCTAACAATATCGTTTACTGCAAAAGCGATATGATGCACACCTTCGCCTTTTTTTTCTAAAAATTTTGCTATCGGACTCTCTGTTTTGGTTGCTTCTAAGAGTTCTATTTTATTTGGTCCTACTTTAAAAAATGAAGTTTTTACACCTTCCGATACTACTTCTTCTATTTTATAATGTTTGGTATTAAAAAGTTTGGCGAATAGTTCGTTGGACTTTTCTAAATTTTTAACAGCAATGCCGATATGTTCTATTTTTTGCATAATTTAACTAAAATTATTTTTCGATTCTTTCCAATGGGCAATTAATTCCTCTAGGGAAAGATTAGAAATATGTTGGTTTTTTTGGTTAATTTTATTTTCTAAATACTGAAAACGATTTATGAATTTTTTATTGGTTTTTTCTAAAGCATTTTCTACATTTATTTTTTTAGAACGAGCAAAATTTATTAACGCAAAAAGCAAATCACCAAATTCTTGTTCGGCTTTTTCGTGATTATTATTGTTTATTTCGTGTTTAAATTCGTTTAGTTCTTCGTCTATTTTAGCGTAAAACTGATCGTTATTTTGCCATTCAAACCCAACTGCAGCAGCTTTTTCTTGAATCCTACTTGCTTTTACAAGCGCAGGTAAAGATTTCGGTACACCTTCTAAAATAGATTTTTTTCCTTTGCCTTCTTTTAACTTTAGTTTTTCCCAGTTTTGTTTTACTTCCTCTTCGTTTTGTACAGAGACATCGCCGTAAATATGCGGATGGCGATAGATTAATTTTTCAGAAATTGCTGTGCAAACATCCGTAATATCAAAAGATTTATTTTCCGAACCTATTTTGGCATAAAACACAATGTGTAATAGTAAATCACCAAGTTCTTTTTTAATTTCAGTTTCGTTTTTGTCTAGAATAGCATCGCCAAGTTCGTAGGTTTCTTCAATGGTTAGATGTCTAAGCGATTCGTAAGTTTGTTTTTTATCCCAAGGACACTTTTCTCTTAGGTCATCCATGATGTCTAAAAGTTTAGAGAAAGCAGCTATTTTTTGTTCTTTAGAGTGCATTGTTTAGCCTTGTTATTCCTCTTCTTGCGAAATTTGTTTTTCAATACCTGTAAAATCAAATTTTGCATCTACAAGTTGGTTATACCATTGTACTACTTTTTTAATGTTTGATGGATATACTCTTTCGGTATCGTAGTTTGGTAAAACTTCGGTAAAAAAATCGGTTAGTTTGTTTTTATTTTCTTTATGGCTTATGGTTTTTGCACCATTTTCTTTTTTGTGAATGTTTAAAAAAACTTGTTTTAATGGCACTTCCTCTTCGTAAGTGTAAACAGCAATATCGTTTAAACTGCTTACATTATGAATATTCATAACAGGAAACTTTTTTTTGTCTTTAAGCGATTCTACAATTAAACCACTTTTACTTTGTGCATTGATTTTAAAGATTCCTGGTTTACCAGAAATTACAATTAGTTTGTCTAATGTCATTTTTATTTATTTTTTGTTTGAAAATTGTTAATTTTTCAAATTAGTTTGTATTTATTTTTTAGGAAATTTCATGCGATAATCTACATTTACTTTTCCTTTTGAAATTTTTTCTAGTTTCTTTTTAAGTAATTTTTTCTTTAACGATGATAATTTATCGGTAAATAAAACACCTTCAATATGGTCGTATTCGTGTTGTACAACTCTAGCAGCTAGACCTGTTAAAACTTCGGTATGTTTT
>CAYOWM010000186.1:0-4150 GCA_964407635.1 uncultured Flavobacteriaceae bacterium | reverse complement strand
AGAAACTGGTAGAAAACGAAAATCCTATTTTGAAGGAAAAGCAATAAAATTTCATAAATTATCTGAGCGTAGAACTGAACCAGTTTGCGAATATTTTGGTACTTGTGGTGGTTGCAAATGGCAACATATGCAATACAAAAGTCAACTTTTTTTTAAAGAAAAAGAAGTTATTCAAAATTTAAAACGAATAGGTCATTTAGAACTGCCAGAAATCACGCCAATTTTAGCATGTAAAGAGCAATATTACTATCGTAATAAAATGGAATTCTCTTTTTCTAGTAAACGTTGGCTTACTTACGACGAAATAAAATCTGATGAAATAATTAACGATACCAACGCTTGTGGATTTCATATTGCAGGAATGTGGGATAAAATATTAGACATTGATCAATGTCATTTGCAAGAAGAACCTTCAAATGCAATCCGAAATTTCGTAAAAGATTTTTGTATTGAAAATGAAATAAGTTTTTACAATCCACGAGAACAAAGTGGCATGATGCGAACTATAATGATTCGTATTGCATCGACAGGTGAAATAATGGTTGTATTACAATTTTTTGTAGAGGATGTTGAAAAACGAGAAAAATTACTCCAAGCAATAGCTGCAAAATTTCCAGAAATAACCTCTTTACAATACATTATAAACAGTAAAGGAAACGATTCCATTTATGATCAAGATATTATTTTATTTAAAGGAAACGATCATATTTTTGAACAAATGGAAGGTTTGAAATTTAAAATCAATGCAAAATCCTTTTACCAAACTAATTCTAAACAAGCATACGAATTATATAAAATTACTAGAAATTTTGCTGCTTTAACAGGTGACGAATTGGTGTATGATTTATATACAGGTACAGGAACTATCGCTCAATTTGTAGCGAAAAAAGCAAAAAAAGTAGTAGGAGTAGAGTCTGTGCCAGAAGCAATTGCCGATGCAAAACAAAATGCAAAAAATAATAATATCGATAATACGGAATTTTTTGTTGGTGATATGGCAAAAGTATTTACCAAAGAATTTATCGATAAAAACGGGCATCCTGATGTAATTATTACCGATCCACCACGAGAAGGAATGCATAAAAAAGTGGTAGAGCAAATTTTAAATATTGCACCAGAGCGTATTGTTTACGTTAGTTGTAATTCAGCAACACAAGCCAGAGATTTAGAAATTTTAGATGCAAAATATAAAATTGTTAAAACACAAGCAGTAGATATGTTTCCGCAAACACATCACGTTGAAAATGTCGTTTTACTTGAAAAAAAATAATATGAAAATAATACGTATAACTTTATGGATGCTTCTTTTTATAACTTTTTTTAGTTGTGAACGAGATGATATTTGTATTGATCCAACTACGCCAAAAGTAATTGTAAAATTTCATGATGCTTTAAATCATCAAAATGTAAAATCGGTAAATAAACTAAAGGTTGAAATCGATTCGCTTGGTGTTTTTATTCCTTTCGGAGAAGTAAAATCAGTAGATTCTATTTTAATTCCACTTAGAATAGATCAAGACATTACAAAAATTAGAGTAACGAAAAATGCAGGAGAAAGCACCGAAATATCCGATGAATGGAATCTAGCATATCAACGAGAACTTAAATTTGTATCGCGATCTTGCGGATATAAAACGATCTTTTTAAATACCGAAAATCAAAGCAATACCACAAATTGGATGCAAGAAGTAGAAATTATCTATCAAAATATTGAAAATGAAAAAAAGACACATATCCTTATTTATCATTAGTATTTTTGCATTTTCCGTACTTGGTATTGCACAAACAGAAGTAAAAAAAGATACGTTACTTAAAAAGAAATCTTATGGTTTACGTTTAGGAATTGATTTATCCAATCCAATACGAACGGCACTAAATAACGATAGAAAATCTATTGAATTAGTTGCCGATTATCGCATTACAAAAAACTGGTACGTAGCAACCGAAATAGGCTTTTTAAATCGTTTTGAACAAGAATCGTATTATGATTTTACTACAAAAGGACAATATATTAAGCTAGGAGCAAATTACAATACCTATAAAAATTGGTTACAGATGGATAACGAAATTTACGTAGGTTTTCGCTACGGATTTAGTTCCTTTTCGTATGAAGTATCTAATATTACGGTCGAATCGGAAGCCGTTTTGCCTTTCCATACAAATGAAACTCAAAACTACGATAATTTAACAGCAAGTTGGTTTGAATTTGTAGCAGGTTTTAAAGTGCAAATATATCCAAATATTTATCTAGGAACACAATTTAGTTTGAACAAAATGCTATTTCAGAAAGGGAACAATTCGTTTAAAAATTTGTACGTTCCAGGTTTTAATAGAGTATATCTAAATAAAGGTGGTTTTGGATTTAATTATACCATTTCTTATCGAATTCCAATAAAAAAGAAGTAATTTTATCGCTTTAATAGAAAAATTTATATCATGAAAAATATTCCAAGTGTAGATTTAAACGATTTTTTATCAAACAATCCTCAACGAAAACAAAAATTTGTCGATGAAATCGGAAAAGCATATTCCGAAATAGGATTTGTAGCCTTAAAAGGCCATTTTTTATCCGATGAATTAACCGAAAAATTATATAAAGAAGTAAAAGCATTTTACGCTTTACCTCAAAAAATTAAAGATAAATACGAAATTGAAGGACTTGGCGGACAGCGAGGTTACACAGGTTTTGGAAAAGAATCAGCAAAAGGTAGAACGGAAGGTGATTTAAAAGAATTTTGGCATTTCGGACAAGAAGTTTTAGATAATGAAAAAATACAAGACACCTATCCAGATAACGTACAAGTAACCGAAATACCTGAATTTAATAAAACAGGAATGGAAGTATATCGTCAGTTAGAAAAAACAGCAACTTATGTGCTTAGAGCTTTGGCATTGTATATTGGTTTAGACGAAAATTATTTTGATTCGTATGTACATAACGGAAATAGTATTTTACGTCCGATTCATTATCCACCAATCGTAGGCGAACCAAAAGGAGCAGTTCGTGCAGCAGCACATGGCGATATAAATTTAATAACCTTACTTATGGGAGCATCTGCAGCAGGATTAGAAGTACAAACAAAACAAGGCGAATGGATTCCTGTAACAGCTTTGCCAGAACAATTAGTTGTAAATGTTGGCGATATGTTAGAACGATTGACAAATAACAAATTGCGTTCAACCATTCATCGTGTGGTTAATCCACCAAAAGAGGATTGGGATAAACCAAGATATTCTATTCCGTTTTTTACACACCCAAAAAGTGAAATGTCTTTAAATTGTTTGGCAGAATGTATTGATGAAAACAATCCGAAAGCACACGACGATATTACAGCAGGAGATTTTTTAAACGAACGCTTACGCGAATTAGGATTGATAAAATAATTCAAAAGAGTAACATAAAATGGAAAATTCAAGTCCAACAACATTAATGTTTGGTGGTATAATGTTAGCAAGTATTTCACTTAAATTACAAAAAAATTATTCCTATCTTTTTTATATAGCAGTTATTACAGGATTGGTTTTATTTATAGCAGGAATTATAAAATATATTAAACAACGTAGCGATTTTATGTAATTATGGCAAAGAAAAAAAGGAACAGTTTATCCGATTTAGGAGGTTTTGTCTTTTCGACAAATGACCAAGCAGATTTTTCTCAATATGATGAAAATCAAGAAACACTTAGTAATCAAAACCAATTTTTAGAAGCCCATTTTTCAAACAAAGGACGTGGTGGAAAAGTAGTAACAGTTATAAAAGGTTTTGTAGGAACAGAACAAGATTTAAAAAAATTAGGCAAATTATTAAAACAAAAATGTGGTGTTGGTGGTTCGGTAAAAGATAACGAAATTATAATTCAAGGTAATTATCGCGATAAAATTATTGAAATTCTAAAAAAAGAAAAATATAATGTAAAACGTGTTGGAGGATAATTTTTTTTTTGAAAAAAACAACCACTAAAACTATATTTTTTTGTAACTTAGTAAGTCCAAATTTATTTTATTTAAAACGCAAATATGCAGCGTTTTCAGTAAAATTTATTGGTACAATTTTTGCTTTTTAGTAAAGTGATAATATAAAAATAACAATTAATTATTTCCGAAACGGAAATTAAAAACAAAAAAATGATAAAAATAGGTATAAACGGAT
>CAYOWM010000185.1:0-4151 GCA_964407635.1 uncultured Flavobacteriaceae bacterium | reverse complement strand
CGTAGTATTTAGTCTGCTTGTGTTTAAATACGGGTTGTTTTTACCATTCATTTTATAAATGATTTATTGCTTTCTGCGGTTACCCGTTTAAAATCTTTAATCCCATAAATATACATAAAAAGAACATTGTCTGCTGATACGGACATTCGTGTATATTTTCCTTTATCTCTCATAAATTCAGGAAGACCGTGGCTTGGCATTACCATATAACTATCATTCATTAAAAAATTGATGGATAGGATTTTCTTATCTAAGCCTAAATCTGATTTTCTAATTTGAGAAGCCAAGGGATGTTTCCCATTTATCCTATATTGGAAAATATGATAAAGTCCAAAATAACCATAAGATTTCTTGCTATTCAATCCGTATTTATTATAAAGTTCCTTAAAGTTCTGAAACATTACGGATTCTCTATTTGTTTTATTTTCGACATAATTTAGATTCTTTGACAGATGTTCTAAAATAAACATTGTGTCTGACTTAGTTTGATAAAAGGCTTTCAAGACTGCAATTCTGTTTTTAATTTGAACCATATAATTTTCCTTGTTTGGGTTTAAAAGAACAAGGCTACTGTCAACTGCACTAAGGTTGTTTACATACTTTAGAAAAAGATTCTTATCCTGGATTTTATCAATACCAATAAATTGAAATTTTTGATTTTCTGGAAGTTGTTGATAGTATTCTTTAAAATTCACATATTTGTCAAAATAGTCTTTATTATTCCTTCCTTGTATTACAACCCAATTTTTCAAAACCGCTTTTAATAAATTTTCATCACCAGAATTGAGATAAGTGTTCAATATAGTTGCTTGAACAAAATCAAGTTCAGCAAAATATGTAGTAACATTGTGATTTTTATTCAAATATTTGAAAAAGTCAAAATCAAATATTGTTGGTTCTTTAAATCCGTGAATTTCGCCCACCAATATCAATTTACTTTTTTCAATATCTTCCTTTGCTATATTATATGTAAATTGCTCATCTATGGAAACTGTTTCACTGTTTGCTTTTAAATAACTTACATATTTCCCTCCAGTAACATATTCCCAACCAAGAAATGACCAGTAGGAAATGAAAGCTAATAAAATAACTACAATAAATATTTTCAGTAAAAATTTAAATATTTTTTTTATCATATCTTTCTCTTTTTTAATGAAGCACAACGGTTTTATATCCGCAGTTTCGCCAAAGCGATATTGTCGCGATATAAATCTGTTGTAAAGTTAGATTAATTATTTTACATTTACAAGCAAATGGGATAACTTTTTATAACTTTTCCCCAACTTTTATATCTGACCCATTATTTTGAATAAGTTTACAAAAAACCTTTTTATTAAAAATAAAAAGGTTTTTTTATACCGTAAAAATGGTATTATTAGCGTTGTTTATTAATTTCGTCTTGTAATTTTCTACGCAAAACTTGTTCGCGTTCTAAGGCTTTTTTGCGGTGTTGTTCAAACTCCTCCTCTAAATCTAAAAGTGATTTTTTAGCTTCTTTCGTTACAGAATTACTACTTCTGAATTTAAATAATAATAGTAAAGTTGTAGCTAATAAACCAAAAATTAAAGACCACAAAATAGTGTTATAAGTAGCTTTACTCACACGTGTTCCGAAAAAAGAAATAGAATCTTTGTCTTTAGAAATATCCGAAACATTATTATTTAACTTGTCAATTTCTTGTTTTAATTTATTAATTTCTTGCTGTTGAGTTGCTATTTTAGTATATGCATTGCTGAATTTTACCGAAATTGCCTGTAAAGAATCTTTAAAATTCTTTTTATATTTATTTAAGTTTACTTGTTTTATATTTTTAAACTGTTGAAAATTTGGCGATTTATCCAATAATATAGTAAACTGATTCTCTAAACTTTCGGTTTTTAGAGCTTTATCAATAAGTTCTTGGTTTTGTTTTCCTTGTGAAAAAATAGTTCCAAAAGAGAATAGTATAAATAAAAGTACTAGATTTTTAGTTTTCATAATAGCGACTGATTAAAAAACAAAACTACATTAATAATTAATATTTTTCGCAAATAAATTGTCATTTTTTTATTTGGAATTAATATAAATAAGTATAAGTTTGTGGCAAAATAAAAAACGATGTATAAAAAAATAATTGCACTTATTTTAAGTATAATACCATTTTTGTTATTCGGACAAAAACAAAAAGCAGAACAATTAGATTCGGTTTTAATTACTTCTAGTAGGATTGATTTGCCTTTTTCAAAAAATTCAAGAACTATTACTGTACTATCTAAATTAGATATACAAAATAGTACCGCAACTAATGTAAATGACTTGTTACAAGGTGTTGCAGGAATTGATATTCGCAGACGAGGTGTTGCTGGTATGCAAGCCGATATTTATATTCGTGGTGGAAATTTTGAACAAACATTAATTTTAATTGATGGCATTAAAGTAGAGGATTCACAAACTGGTCATCATGCTTTAAACAGTATGATTCCGTTAGAAAACATAGAACGAATAGAAATAATAAAAGGACCTGCTGCTCGTATTTTTGGGCAAAATGCTTTTTCAGGAGCAATAAATATTGTAACTAAAAAAACAAAAAAAGATGCTGTAAACCTTAACGTGAATTATGGCTCGTATAACCATATAAATGGAAGTATTTCTGCTTCAAAGAAATTGAAAAATTCACATCATATAATTCAATTTTCAAACAATACATCGGATGGTTATCGTGAAAACACCGATTTTAAAAATCAAAATTATTTCTTAAAAAGTACTTTTGAAACCAAAATACCAATTACTTTACTTGCAACTTTTGCCGAAAGAAAATTTGGTGCAAATAACTTTTATACCAACACACCTGTTTTTAACGAATACGAAGAAACACAAACTAGCCTTGTAGGTGTATCTACAAAAATTAAAAAAAATAATTTAACGCTTAAACCAAAAATTTTTTGGAAGCGAAACCAAGATATGTTTTTGTTAAAACGCGAAGATCCTAGTTTTTCAAGAAATTTTAATATCTCTAATAAAATAGGAATATCCTTAAACACATCTTATACATCAAAAATAGGAATTACAGGTGTTGGTTTTGAAGTTGCACAAGTTACTCTTTTGAGTAATAATTTAGGTAATCAAGATCGTTTTTTAGCAAATGGTTTTTTAGAACATCGTTTTACTTTTGCTGACGAGAAATTAGATATTACACCAGGAGTTTCTATTACTTATTTTTCAGATTTTGATAGCAAACTATTTCCAGGAATGGATATAGGTTACCAAGCAACAGATAATTTAAAATTGTATTGGAATTTTGGGACTTCGTATCGAATTCCGTCTTATACAGAAATGTACATAAATATTCCTAATTTTTTATCAGGTAATGAAAATTTAAAACCAGAAGAGGCTTTTGCACAAGAAATAGGTTTGAAATTTAGAAAGAAAAATTTTAATTTAGAAACTGCCATTTTTAGTAGAAATGCTAAAAATTTAATTGATTATGTTAAAGAAACAGCTAGTAGTCCGTTTTATTTAGCAACTAATTTACGTAGAATTACCACTAACGGAATTGAAATAAACATACAACAAAATTTTAAAGTTGCCAATTATAATCAAAATTTAAAATTAGGATACACTTTACTAAATGATGATTATAAGGATGTAGCGGTTTATAGTTCTAGATATTTGATAAATACTTCTATAAAACACCATTTTACAGCAGAATATCAAAGTCAATTTTTTAAAAATAGTACACAGACTATAAGTTATAGATATGTAGAAAGACCGTTAGATACGTATCAATTATTAGATTTTAAGATTACGGTAATGTATAAAAAAATTCATCTTTTCGCAACGGTAAATAATATTTTAAACACAAAATATTCTGAAAAAGATAACGTACCAATGCCAAAAGGAAATTGGTTTACAGGAGTTACTTATAGGTTTTAATAAATTATTGAAGTACGAAAAACTAAAAGCAATTTATTTTATACATTGCTTTTTTTTCTACTCAAAAACCACCAACCAATTACAATTATAAAAAATAATGCGTACGAAATTAATACAATAGAGTTTCCTGTTTTGACTACATGTGGCACAAAAGTAAAGACAATACTATGTTTTCCTTTCGGGATTTCTAAAGCACGTAATACATAATTTACACGATAAATCGGAACTTGTTTTCCGT
>CAYOWM010000184.1:2564-4209 GCA_964407635.1 uncultured Flavobacteriaceae bacterium | reverse complement strand
TCCTCAAATTCAATAATTTTTTCGTCAGAAACAAAATTTTCTTGTCCTCCGAAATCAGGAAACGCACTATGATATATTCCGTCAGGGTTTGGTATTAATTTATTGTTTTCGAAAATTAACTCGGTTTCATATAAGTCATTTGCTATTCTTTCTTTGTACCTTTCTGTAGCTTCTTTTGAAGAGTCCAAACGTAATTTTGTACCTTCCCAGTTTTCGTGCCACCAAGAAATTGCTTTAATATTAGGATAATTTCCACTTTCAATAGCATCAAATGCATCGGTGATCCACTTTGCTTTTTTGTTTTCTGTTGCTATATCGGAACTTTTACAAGAAGCAAAAATTACAATAATAAAAAATGATATTATTTTTTTCATTATATATTATAAGGTTAGTTATTTTTACAATGATAACTCTATGTTCTTAAAAATATTTTAAATTTGACTGTATTTTTTAAATAAAATTAAGCATTGGGAATAAATATGTTTCCATTTATGGATAAAAAATAAACTTTAACTAAATGTTAAAATCATTTTAACCATTCCTTAACAAAAATAGGTATGTTTGTGTTGTATATTTGTACACCTTTAAAATAAAAACAAAATAATATAAAAAAATGATAGAAGAAACAAACACAGGAATTGACATCAGAGCAATTAATGAAAAGATCGAAAGAGAAAGTGCTTTTATCGATTTGTTAAGAAGTGAAATGAACAAAGTTATTGTTGGTCAGAAACATATGATTGACAGACTATTAATTGGTATGTTAGGAAATGGACACATTTTGTTAGAAGGTGTACCTGGTTTAGCAAAAACGCTTGCTATTAACACTTTAGCAAAAGCTGTGGATGGTTCGTTTAGTAGAATTCAATTTACACCTGATTTATTACCTGCCGATGTTATTGGTACAATGATTTACAATATGAAGGTAAATGATTTCTCTATAAAAAAAGGACCAATTTTCGCAAACTTTGTATTAGCGGACGAGATTAACCGTGCTCCTGCAAAAGTACAATCTGCTTTATTAGAAGCCATGCAAGAACATCAAGTAACTATTGGAGAAGAAACCTTTAAATTAGCGCCACCTTTTTTAGTAATGGCAACACAAAATCCTATTGAACAAGAAGGAACGTATCCATTACCAGAAGCACAAGTTGATCGTTTTATGCTTAAAACAGTAATTGATTATCCTAGTATTAAGGACGAACAATTAATTATGCGTGCAAATTTGAATAAATCTTGGGAAAAAGTAAATGCTGTAGTTTCTATAGAACAAATTATCAAAGCAAGAAAAGCAGTACAAGAAGTATATATGGATGAAAAAATTGAAAAATATATTCTAGATATTATTTTTGCCACTCGTTATCCTGAAAAATACAATTTAAGTAGTTTAAAAGATTTGATTGGTTTTGGAGCTTCGCCTCGTGGTTCAATAAATCTTGCAACAGCTGCTAAATGTTATGCTTTTATTAAAAGACGTGGTTATGTAATACCAGAAGATGTTCGTGCAGTTGTACACGATGTATTAAGACACAGAGTTGGTGTTACCTACGAAGCAGAGGCAGAAAACATTACATCTGTTCAAATAATTGATAAAATTGTCAATGAAATTGAAGTGCCTTAGAAACTAGTATTTAGATGGTAGTTG
>CAYOWM010000184.1:0-2464 GCA_964407635.1 uncultured Flavobacteriaceae bacterium | reverse complement strand
AAAAAATGGATACGAAAGAAATATTAAAAAAAGTCCGAAAAATTGAGATTAAGACAAAACGTTTGTCTAATCATATTTTTTCTGGAGAATACCACAGTTCCTTTAAAGGGCGTGGTATGACTTTTAGTGAAGTTAGACAATACCATTTTGGCGATGATGTACGAAACATTGATTGGAATGTAACGGCTCGATATAATGAACCTTTTGTTAAAGTTTTTGAGGAAGAAAGAGAACTAACCATGATGTTAATGGTAGATATTTCTGCTTCGGAATTATTTGGAACAAATGAACAATTAAAAAGAGAAGTAGTAACTGAAATTGCTGCAACCTTGGCTTTTTCGGCAATTCAAAATAATGACAAAGTTGGATTATTACTATTTACAGATACTATTGAATTGTTCATTCCTCCTAAAAAAGGAAAATCACACGTTTTACGAATTATTAGAGAGTTAATAGAATTTAAACCTACAAATCAGAAAACAAACATTACCCAAGCATTGCAATATTTATCTGGTGTAATGAAAAAGAAAGTAATCGTATTTGTTTTATCGGATTTTATGGATGCTAACTATGAAAACGCTTTAAAAATAATTGGTAGAAAACACGACGTAACAGGAATAAGAGTATTTGATGCAAAGGAAATGGAAATTCCTAAATTAGGTATGATTTCAATTGTAGATGCAGAAACAGGAAAAGTAAAATTAA
The DNA here is from genome assembly GCA_964407635.1 of uncultured Flavobacteriaceae bacterium. Classification (GTDB taxonomy): domain Bacteria; phylum Bacteroidota; class Bacteroidia; order Flavobacteriales; family Flavobacteriaceae; genus S010-17. Next base: position 1,759 of record CAYOWM010000184.1, on the reverse strand, counting down.
TTAATACTAATTCCAAAAAAATACGAACTAATTACAAAGCAAACTATCTTAAAAATGTTGCGTACTATCAAGACAGCTTCAGAAAAAGTGGTTCAGGAAGTATATCAACTATGGTAGGACGAGATTATGTTAAAGAATTAATGGGATATTTTAAGAGCCGAGGATAAATGAAACGAATAAATTTACAGTACAATAAAATGAAAATAGTACAATTATTTAATAAAATACACACCTTATATATTATAGGTGTATTTTTATTGTTTCCAATTATTGGGTTTTCGCAAATTGAAATTAAAACCGATACTACTAAAATACGAATTGGTGAACAGATAAATTATAAAATTATTGTCGATAAATCGGAAAACATTCTATTTCCGAAACTACAATTAGATAGTTTACAACATTTAGAGGTAGTAAAAGATTTTGATATAGATACCGTAAAAAATAAAATCATCAAAAAATATACTATCACTAGTTTTGATAGCGGACGATTTGCCATTCCACCACAACGCATTCGTTATAAAAACAAAACTTTTAAAACCGATAGTATTTGGATTGATGTTGCAACCGTTGCGGTAGATACCACAAAACAACCTTTATATCCTATAAAAGCGGTGCAACACGCTACTTTAACACTTAAAGACTATGCTTTAAATTATTGGTATTTTCTGTTTGCGTTACTTTGGCTAGTTATAATTTGGTATATTTTCTTTAGAAAAAAAGAAACTGCCGAGGAAAAATACGCTAGATTAATTGCTAAAATTCCACCTTTTGAATTAGCTAAAAAACAATTAGCAGAATTAGACCAAAAACAATTATGGCAAAACAATAAGGTAAAAGAATATTATAGCGAATTAACCGATATTTTACGAAACTATATCGAAAAAGAATTACAAGTTCCTGCAATGGAAAGTACTACTATTGAGCTAATTAATGCATTAAAAACAGATGCTGTTTGGAAAAAACTAGAAAATCCAAAAGAAACTTTAGCAAAATTAAACGATTTATTAAAAGAATCGGATTTAGTAAAATTCGCTAAAATGAAACCTGTTGCTGATGAAATTAAGGAACACCGAAAAGAAACAGATACTATTTTAGTAGGTTTAAAACCTACAAAAAAAGAAGTAGAAGAAGAAAACGACGAATCCAATAAAAACGAAACGAATCATGATGCCGAATAATTTTGAATTTGCAAACAAAGAATTTCTTTGGTTTTTAATACTAATTCCGCTTTTAGCGATTTGGTACTTCTTTTCTAGAAAAAAAGAAAATGCAACCATATCTTTTTCGGAAACTAAAGGGCTAAAAACCGATTTACTTTCTAAATTAAAACCAATACTTTACGTTTTTAGACTACTTGCTCTTGCCGCATTAATTATAGCACTTGCAAGACCTAGAAACAAAGAAGTTACCACTAAAACAAAATCTAACAAAGGTATTGATATCGTAATGGCAATAGATGTTTCGGCAAGTATGTTGGCAAAAGATTTGAAACCAAACCGTTTGGAAGCTCTTAAAAAAGTTGCCATAGACTTTGTAAATAAACGACCTAATGACAGAATAGGAATTGTCGTTTATGCAGGTGAAAGCTTTACACAAACACCAATTACTAGCGATAAACGAATTGTAAAAAGCACCATAAAACGCTTAAAATGGGGATTGTTAGATGGCGGAACTGCAATAGGAATGGGTTTAGGCTCAGCTGTAAACCGATTAAAAGATAGCAAAGCAAAAAGTAAAGTAATTATTTTACTTACCG
>CAYOWM010000183.1:0-4210 GCA_964407635.1 uncultured Flavobacteriaceae bacterium | reverse complement strand
TTATATTTGGATTTCTATTTGTTAGTTGTTTTTCAATATCTTTATACCTAACAATCGGACCAGCAATTAATTGCGGAAACAAGGTTACATAGGTTGCAAAATGTATAAAATTTCGGTTTGCTTTTACATTACCACGATATACATCAATGGTATAGGACATAGTTTGAAAGGTGTAAAAACTAATTCCTAAAGGTAATACAATGTTTGGTAAAGCACGTATTTTAGCAGAAGTGATTCCTAATACATCTAAAAATTGGTTGTAATTTTCAAATAAAAATGTAGCGTATTTAAAGTATATTAAAAAAGATAAATTAACAAAAACAGATAAGAATAAACCTACTTTTTTATAGCCTTTATCTATGATTATTCCAGCAAAAAAATCTACAATTGTAGATGCTAAAATAATTAAAACCAATTCTTTTTCGCCAAAAGTGTAAAAAGCCAAACTTGCCAATAACAAGCAGGTATTTTTTAGTTTTTTTGGTAATATATAGTACACCACTAATACCAAAGGCAAAAAAAGAAATAAAAAAATGGCACTACTAAAAAGCATATTATCTAAGAATAGAGTATTTTAGCAAATATAATACAACTTATATCAAGTGTACTTGTAAAAATAAAAGAATAATTTTATAAAAATATATGCACACCGAAATTGAACGAAAATTTTTAGTTTTAAACACCGATTTTATTACCGAAAGCTATAAAAATCACACTATAAAACAAGGTTTTTTAAGCACTAATAAAAAACGAACTGTACGTATTAGAATTATTAATAATACTGGTTTTTTAACCGTAAAAGGTCTTTCTAATAAAAGCGGAACAACTAGATTTGAATGGGAAAAAGAGATATCCGTTTTAGAAGCAGAACTACTTTTAAAACACTGCAAAAAACACATTATTAATAAAACAAGGTATTTTGTAAAACACAAAGGCTTTACTTTTGAAGTAGATATTTTTAAAGGAAAAAACAAAGGTCTACTTCTTGCGGAAATTGAATTAGAATATGAAAACCAATCTTTTTCTAAACCAAAATGGTTAGGCAAAGAAGTTACAGGTGATATTAAATATTACAATTCGGTTTTAAGTAAAAATCCGTTTAAAAAATGGTAAATTTGGTATATTAATTGTATATTTAGACTGTCAAATAAGAAATTAATTTTTTATTAGAATAAATTATGAGTACAAAAGAAAAAATTAAAGAACAAGAAGACGTTGCTGTATTAGAACAAGAAGTGCCACAGCATGAAATTATTTTATTTAACGATGATGTGCATACGTTTGATTACGTAATAGATGCGTTGATAGATGTTTGCGAACACGATTATATTCAAGCAGAGCAATGTACTGTTTTAGTGCATTATAAAGGTAAATGTGCTGTAAAAACAGGCGAATACGAAGAGTTAAAGCCAAAATGCAGTAAATTATTACAATTAGGATTATCTGCCGAAATTGTTTAAAAAAGTAGCGTAGTACTGTTGTTTTAGCCATTTTGACAGCAAAATTAGATATATTTTGAGTTCAAATACTATTGGCATAATTTTAGCGATAGATACTAAAAACAAACCTATGAAAACTATTTTACGAATATTAATAACTGCTATTGTTGTTTTAGCATTATCTTACTTATTGCCAGGAGTTTCGGTTGCAAATTACACTACAGCTATTTTAGTTGCCATTGTTTTAGGGATATTACGCAGCGTTGTAAAGCCTATATTTATTGTATTAACCATACCAATAACGATAATAACTTTAGGAATTTTTCTGTTTTTTGTCAATGCAATAATGGTTTTGTTTGCCGATTATTTTGTTGACGGATTTGCCGTTAGTGGTATTTTTACAGCAATGGTTTTTAGTTTTTTACTATCTTTTTTCCAATCGATTTTGTATTCCTTTTTAAAAGAAAATTAATTTAACAAAAAATAAACACCTAAAAATAGAGTTCTTTATATAAGAAACATTTTCTTTGTAAATACGATGTTTAGAAATATATTTTTTTGGATTTTGATTTTCTTTGCTTGGAATACCATCCAAAGTCAAGACCGTAATGCACATCAAATCATCACCAATGTATTAAAAAATAAAAAAAATAATTACTTAAAAAAGCGTTGTAAAACCTACGAATACCTTACGTATAGCAAACTTAAATTTACAGCAGACGCTAGAAAAGTTAGTGGTAAAATAGATACCATTTACAAAAGTGTTGATAAAAAACTAGTTCGGATTTTAGATTCTAGCAATTATAAATTTAAAAAAGAAATAGAAAAACAACACTATTACCTTTCCGAAAAAATTGCAAAACACCAATTCGCAAACAATAGAGAAAAAGAAACCATATTAGTAGCACGAATGGCAGGTTTTAAGCAACCTATTTATGAGTTTTTAGCACTCGGAATTCAAAATATTTCGTTTTATGAAAATAAATTTTCGCTTTTAGGAACAGATTATGTTAGCCCTTTGGCTAACGATGCATTTAAAAATTACTACTTCACTTTATTAGATTCGGAATTTAAAGACAACTATTTGGTGCAATACAAATCTATAAATCGTAAAAAATCAGTTGGTTTAGAAGGTGTTTTATATATCGATAAAAAAAGTTTTATTATTAGAAAAGGAATTGCCAAACTAAAAGGAAAAATTCATGTAGAGGTTAGCAAAACATTCCAATTTTTACAAAATGAAAATATATGGATTCCTAAAAATAGCAGTATAATTATTAGAAAAGGCTCTTCAAAAAATAGTATAAAAGCTTTTAGAAAATTAATAGGATATAAATCTTATGCAACATCTACAAAAAGTATAAATCCAGAGGAAGTTTCATATATAAGTATCCAATCTAATAATTTTAAGTTTAAAATAAATCATAATATTCCTAAATTTAAAAACAAATATGCTGTTGAAATAAACGAATCGGCAACAGATAGAAATTCACCAATTTGGCAAGAATTAGGAATTGCTTCTACAAAAAAAGAAATCCGAACTTATCAATTTTTAGATAGTTTGGTAAAAGCAAAAAAAATAGAAAAAAAATTGCAAACCTTACGAACCTTTTTAACAGGTCATTTTCCTACAAAAGTATTAGATATTGATTTAAGTAATGTTATAAACTTTAACAATCACGAAGGATTTAGACTTGGATTTGGAGGTACAACTAATACAAATTTATCTAAATATTTTAAACTTTCAGGATATGTAGCTTATGGTCATAAAGACGATAAAATTAAACATAGCTATGGTATAGATTTTAGATTAAATAACACTACAAACACTTGGATTGGAGGAAGCCATACCAACGATATTTTTGAAGCAGGAAAAACAAAATTACTATTTAAAGAGTCTAACTTTTCATTGATAAACCCTAGAAATATTAATATTAGTCAGTTTTATAAGTATCGTGTTTCCGAAATTCATTTATATCATGATATTTCACCAAAATTAGTTAGTAAATTGCAGTTTGATACAGGTGTTTACCAAACAACGTTTGATTATACCTTTATTAGCCGAACCCGTTTGTTAAACGTTTATAATTTAACCAACCTAACCCTTGCTTTTAAATGGTCGCCTTTTAGTAAATTTATGAAAACACCACAAGGAAAATTTACGACACAAAAAAAATTCCCAGTAATTAATACCGAAATAACCAAGAGTTTTAACAATTTATTAAACGGTGATTTTAATTTTTTAAAAGCTACTTCAAAAATAAAATACACGCTAAAAACCATAAAAAACGGTTCGACAGATCTTTTATTAAAAATGGGATTTATTTATGGCGAAGTACCACTTTCGCACTTGTATAACGTAAAACCAAACCACTCGTTAGTAGATCCTTGGAGAGCAAGAATAAACCTTTCTGGTACAAACGCCTTTGAAACAATGTTATTTAATGAATTTTTATCCGATAAATTTATCAGTTTACAAATCAGACAAAACTTTGAAAAATTTAGAATCGGTAAAAAATTTAAACCAAAATTAAGTTTTATAACTCGTTTTGCTTTTGGAGATATTACAAATCCAGAAGTCCACAGAAATGTTACTTTTAAACGAATGAACCAAGGATATTTTGAATCTGGTTTGGTATTTAATCAACTTTTTAAAGGCTTAGGGTTTAATGCTTTTTACCGATTTGGAAAATACCAATTTCCGAAATTTGAAGATAATATTGCAGTAAAAATTACCTATGTAATTGATTTGTTTTAGCATTTTTATAAAT
>CAYOWM010000182.1:0-4246 GCA_964407635.1 uncultured Flavobacteriaceae bacterium | reverse complement strand
TTCCTTTTTGCTGTAAATATGGTAATGGTTGCGGATTTTGTTTCGGACTTTTCGTTCTAAAAGGCTCTAAAGCATCCATTGTTACAATCCAAGGCGAAATTGTCGAAGCAAAATTCTTTCCTAAAAAAGGACCTAACGGAACGTATTCCCATTTTTGAATATCTCTAGCAGACCAATCGTTAAACACTACCATACCAAAAATATAATCCTCTGCTTCGTCAATACTAATAGTTTCGCCTAAATGGTTTACATCTGTTGTAACAAATGCCATTTCTAATTCAAAATCTAAAAGTTTTGAAGCACCAAAAATAGGCGTTTTAGAATCCGCAGGAATCGTTTGTCCTTTTGGTCTATAAATATCCGTTCCAGATACTACAACTGACGATGCTCTACCATGATATCCTACAGGAATATGCAACCAATTTGGCAACAACGCATTTTCAGGATCTCTAAACATCATTCCTACATTGGTTGCATGTTCTTTACTGGAATAAAAATCTGTATAATCACCTATTTCAACAGGTAAAAGCATTTCTACTTCATCCATTTTAAAAATAACTACTTCTTTATGCTTTGCATTATTTTGGAGTGCTTTATTGTTTACATCAAAAATATCGGCAATTCTATTTCTAACCAAACGCCAAGTTTTTCTACCATCAGATATAAAATCGTTTAACGAATCTTGCATAAACATATCCTCAGTAAGCGGAATTCCTTCAAAATAACCTAATTGATGTAATGCTCCTAAATCAATAGCGTAATTTCCTATTCGTGTACCAATAGTAGTGATATCCTCTTTGGTTAAAAATACACCAAACGGAATGTTTTGTATCGGAAAATCAGAATTTTCAGCTACTTCAAGCCATGATTTTCGTTCTGGATTATTTGCGGTAATTTTCATATGATTTTATCTAAAAGGTTTGTTTTATAAATTTTCATCAAATATATACGGATTATTGAAATAAGCAAAATGATTTTAGTATTTTTGACAAAGATTTAACGAATTATTGAAAAACAAAGCAAATACCTTAAATATGAAAGATAAGCAAATAGCAAAGCTGATAAAAAAAGAAAAAAAACGTCAAATTAACGGTTTGGAATTAATTGCTTCGGAAAATTTTGTTAGCAAACCAGTTTTAAAAGCTGCTGGTTCGGTACTAACCAATAAATATGCCGAAGGTTATCCTAATAAAAGATATTATGGAGGTTGCGAAGTTGTGGATAAAGTAGAGCAACTTGCTATTGACCGAGCAAAAATTCTTTTTAATGCAGAATACGTAAATGTACAACCACATTCTGGTTCTCAAGCAAATGCTGCTGTTTATCAAGCTATTTTAAAACCTGGCGATACCATTTTAGGATTTGATTTATCGCATGGAGGACATCTAACGCATGGTTCACCTGTTAATTTTTCAGGAAAATTATACACAATCGTATCGTATGGTGTGGACGAAAAAACAGGCACTATTGATTATGATAAATTAGAGAAAACTGCTATTGCTAAAAAACCGAATTTAATTGTTGCAGGTGCTTCGGCATATTCACGTGATATGAACTTTAAACGCTTCCGAGAAATCGCAGATAAATGTGGTGCTTTGCTTATGGCAGATATTTCACATCCTGCTGGTTTAATTGCAAAAGGAATACTAAACGACCCTTTACCTCATTGCCATATTGTTACTACAACAACACACAAAACGCTTAGAGGTCCTCGTGGTGGAATGATTATGATGGGAAAAGATTTTGACAATCCTTTTGGTCAAAAACTTAAAAGCGGAAAACTAAAAAAGATGTCCACTTTATTAAATATGGCAGTATTCCCAGGAATGCAAGGAGGACCATTAGAACACATTATAGCTGCTAAAGCTGTTGCTTTTGGTGAAGCGTTACAAGATAATTTTTTACATTATCAAATACAAGTTAAAAAAAATGCCCATGCCATGGCAGAAGCATTTGTAAAAAGAGGATACAAAATCATCTCTGGAGGCACAGATAATCATATGATGCTTATTGATTTACGAAATAAAAACATCACTGGTAAACAAGCTGAAAATGCGTTGGTAAAGGCAGATATTACCGTTAACAAAAATATGGTACCTTTTGATGACAAATCTCCTTTTATAACATCTGGAATTCGCGTTGGTACTGCTGCTGTTACCACAAGAGGTCTTAAAGAAAACGATATGGAAACTATTGTTTCTTTTATTGATGAAGTACTAGTAGATTTTGAAAACGAAAACGTATTAAAATCCATAGCGAAACGAGTAAAAAAAATGATGAAAAACCTACCTTTATTTTCAAATTAATATGAAAGATAATACAAAAAACGCTTTAGTTTGTGGTAGTACACAAGGCATCGGAAAAGCTTCGGCAATTGCTCTTGCAAAAAATGGTGTAAACGTTACATTACTAGCTAGAAATAGAGAAAAATTACAAGAAGTATTACAAGAACTTCCTAATAATGGCAACCAAAAACATCATCTTATCGTTGCAGATTTTCAAAAACTAGAACAATTACAAGAAGTTGTATCGAATCATTTAAAAGTAGTAGAAACTATTCATATTTTAGTTAATAATACTGGTGGTCCTGCTGGTGGTCCAGTTTTTTCGGCTAGTTTAAAGGAATTTGATTCTGCTTTTAACCAACATTTAAAAGCAAATCATTTATTAGTACAAATTCTTGTTCCAACAATGAAAAAAGCAGGATTTGGTAGAATTATAAATATGATTTCCACTAGTGTAAAACAACCATTAGATGGTTTAGGTGTTTCGAATACTATCCGTGGAGCTGTTGCCAATTGGTCTAAAACCTTAGCAAACGAACTCGGACAATTTAATATTACGGTAAATAATATTTTACCTGGAGCAACCAACACTAGCAGATTACAACAAATTATAGAAAATAAGGCAAAAAAAACAGGAAAATCTATTACTGAAATTACAAAAGTAATGCAAAGCCAAGTGCCAATGAAACGATTTGCTAAACCAGAAGAAATAGCAAATGCTGTCGCTTTTTTAGCTAGTAATAAAGCTAGTTATATAAACGGTATAAATTTACCTGTAGATGGTGGTAGAACAAAATCTTTATAACAAATGAATTAACACCACTTATTTCACTAACAAAAACTATATCTAGTTATTTTAAGTTCTTTTATCGTTATTTTTTTACGCATTTGGAAAGTATATTTGTGGCGATGAAAAAATTAAAAAAGCATTGGGAAATTAAATCCAATTTACAATTAACACTCATAATTGTAGTATTTGCGATTAATGGTTCTCTTTCTGCTTTTGCAACAAGACACTTTTTAGAATATATAAACCATAGTAAGAATACTGTTAATCCTTTTTTTTATTGGCTACTTTACTTCATTACTATAAGTATTTTTTATTTTTTACTTCTTGCTATAACTAGCAGAACTTTCGGGAAAATAACTTTTCCTTTTTTTAAAAAATTTGCACAAAAATCTTTAAAACCTTTTGGATTAAGTAGGTTTATTTTATAAGTATATTTATCTGTAAGCTAAAAAGCGAAGCAGATTTTTCTACTTCGTTTTTGAAAAAAAAAGGGGTCAGATATAAAAGTTGGGGAAAAGTTATAAAAAGTTATCCCATTTTCTTGTGAATGCAAAATAATTAATGGACAGCTACTTTCTACTTCACAAACTCTTTCATTAGCACTTTCCTACTTTTTAGTTTTACTTTAACAAACAGAACTATTCTGGTCTAACCCATTAATATTTGTGTTACTTTAGGTGTAATAATCAAAAAAAAAATCCCAAAATAGTAAACTAAATTGGGATTTTCAAAATTTAAGAAATAATACGTACTAGCGTCTTCTTTCTTTAATTCTTGCTTTTTTACCTGTAAGTTCTCTAAAGTAGTAAATACGAGATCTACGTACTTTACCTCTTTTGTTAACTTCAATTTTTTGAATTTCAGGCATATGTACTGGAAATATTCTTTCCACACCTATTGTTCCTGACATTTTTCTGATTGTAAAAGTTTCGGTGTTACCTGAACCTCTACGTTGGATAACAACTCCTCTAAAAAACTGTATTCTTACTTTTTTTCCTTCTCGGATTTCGTAATAAACAGTAATAGTGTCTCCTGCTTGGAATTCATCCCATTCTTTTTTTGTTCCGAATTCTTCTTTAACGTACTTTAATAAATCCATTTTATTGGTTTTTAACATTTTACAAAAGCAACATTCACGATTTTCGTCAGAGGTTGGTTTTGAGTTTGCAAA
>CAYOWM010000181.1:2692-4259 GCA_964407635.1 uncultured Flavobacteriaceae bacterium | reverse complement strand
AAAGAATTAGCCGTTTTAGTGGCAAGAAATAAATCAGGCCAAACACAAACCTATCCTGTTGTTGAAATGGAATTTCATAAAACTTCCAATCAAGTAGAATATGTTATTTGTCCTGCAAATATTTCCGATACAATCGAACAAAAAGCACAAAAAATAGCCTTACAAATTGCTAAAAAATTTAATGCTGTTGGTTTGTTAGCAATAGAATTATTTTTAACCAAAGACAACGAAATTTTAGTTAACGAAGTTGCTCCTAGACCACACAATAGCGGACATTTTAGCATAGAGGCATCTTATACCAATCAATTTGAACAGCATCTTAGAGCTATATTAAACCTACCTTTGGGTAATACCGAAAGCAAATTACCATCGGTAATGATAAATCTTGTTGGAGCAGAAAATTGTATAGGAAAAGTTACCTACAAAAACATGACTGAAATTTTAAAATTAAAAGGAGTAATACCTCATATTTATGGTAAAAAAATGGTAAAACCTTTTCGTAAAATGGGACACGTAACCGTGGTAAATTCCGATAGTAAAAAAGCCAAAGAACTTGCAAAATTGGTTAAAAACACACTAAAAATTTGTAATGAGTAAGCAAAAACACATTTTAGTAATTCGTTTATCTGCAATGGGAGATGTTGCTATGTTAGTTCCTGTTTTACAAGCACTATTTCAACAAAATGAAAATATAAAAGTAACGGTTCTTTCTCGTAAATTTTTAAAACCAATTTTCGATACAGAAATTACAGGTTTGCCAGTTAATTTTGTCGAAGCAGATACAAAAAACAAACACAAAGGTTTTTTAGGAATTTACAAATTATATAAGGAATTAAAAAAATTAAATATTGATTTAGTTGCCGATACACACAATGTTTTGCGTTCTAAAATTTTAGGACTCTTTTTTAAACTGTCTAGTAAAAAAGTAATAAAAATTGATAAAGGTAGAGCAGAAAAAAAAGCACTTACAAAAACCGCAAATAAAGTTTTTAAGCAATTAAAAACAACCCATCAACGCTATGCCGATGTTTTTAAAAATTTAGGTTTTAATTTAGATTTAAACCATCATAATTTCTATAAAAAACCAAATATACCAAATACCTTTTTTTTTCAAAAAACAAGTGGAAAGCAAATTGGTATCGCTCCGTTTGCACAATACCAAGGTAAAATGTATCCGTTGCATTTAATGGAACAAGTCATTGAAAAATTAGCAAAAAATAATGCTGTTTACTTATTTGGAGGAGGAAAAAAAGAAGTAACACTACTAACTACTATTGCAAATAAATACGATACCGTTACAAATCTTGCAGGAGAATTAAATTTAAAATCCGAATTACAAATAATAGCAAATTTAGATGTAATGGTTGCAATGGATTCTGGTAATGCACATTTTGCAGCGATGTTTGGGGTAAAAACCGTTACAATTTGGGGAGTTACGCATCCTTTTGCAGGTTTTGCACCATACAAGCAACAAGAAAATTGTTTAGTTCCTGATGTAAAAAAATATCCTAATTTACCTTGCTCCGTTTATGGCAATAAAATTTGCGATGGTTATGAAAATGTTATG
>CAYOWM010000181.1:0-2592 GCA_964407635.1 uncultured Flavobacteriaceae bacterium | reverse complement strand
TGTTTTTCTGAAAAAAGGTATTCAACATTAGGGTTAAATAAGGTTATATTTGCTTTTTCACCAACATTAATACTTGTTATTTCTATTCCGAAACGTTTTTTTGCTGTGTTTGTTAAACTTTGAATTGCAGTTTCTAAATCTACTACTTTATGTAGCAAACCAAAAGCAGATTCCAATCCTATTGTTCCGTATTTTGCTCGTTCAAAAGGCACTTTTTTATTTTCGATATCTATCGGATTGTGATCGGAAGTAGCCATATCAATAACTCCATTTTTTAATCCTTTAATAAGTGCATTACAATCTTTTTTTGTTCGCAAAGGTGGTGTTACTTTAAAATTAGCATCAAATGTATGCAATAAATCATCGGTTAATGCCAAATTATGAATGGCAACACTACACGAAACATCTAAACCTTTCTTTTTTGCGTTAGCAATAAGTGCTACCGATTTTTTGGTAGAAATACAAGGTATGTGTAATTTTCCACCAGTGTATTCTAAAAGAGCCAAGTCTCTAGAAATTTGCAACTCTTCTGCAAGAGCAGGAATACCTTTTAAACCAAATTTAGTACTATTAATACCTTCGTTTACATAACCATTTGCTAAGTTTTGGTCTAACGGAAAACTACAAATTAAGGCGTCAAAATTTTGAGCATATTGCAATGCTATTTTAAGTAAATTTGTATTTAAAATAGATTTTTTATAGTCATTAAAAGCAATAGCTCCTGTGTTTTGCATATCAAAAAGTTCGGCAAGTTCTAAGCCTTCGCTTTGTTTTGTTAAACTAGCTATAGGATGAATTTTTACAAGTGTATTTTTACTTTTTTGTATTAAAAAATCAATACTAGATTTTGTATCTAAAACTGGGTTTGTATTAGAGTTAATGGCAACCGAAGTAAAACCGCTTCGTGCTGCGACCTCTAAGCCATTTTTTATGGTTTCTCGTTCTTCAAATCCTGGTTCGCCAAACGAAACGGAGGAGTCAAACCAACCTGTAGAAATATGTAAATCGTTGTAATCAATAATTTTATAATTTTTACTTGGTGTTATGGTATCGGAAATTTTAGAAATAATACCATTTTCAATTAAAATATCTTTGGTTTGCTTATGAAAGCTACTATCTGAATCAATAATTTTTGCGGATTTTAGTAGAATTTTCATTTGAATAGTATAAAGTTATTTTTTCCAAAATTTTACGATACTTATTTCTAAAAGTAAAAACAAAATTGCCATTAACACACAAAAACGCCAATACGTATTGGTTTTATTTTGTTCTGCTATATTAGTTAATGCAGTTGAAATTGTTGTACTAAAAGTAGCATTTTTTTTATTTGCAATACTACTTTTTATATCAGCGTAAGCAATATTACTTTCCGTTCTGTCGTAATTATACGCAACATCCTCGATAAGAGTTGTTTTATTTTTAATATGGTAAATACCCGAAATCAACGGATTTTCTTTCGTAGTAATTCTCGTTTTTAAATTTTGTATTTGTTGCAACGGAATGAAATTAGTTGTTTTGTCCGAAACGGCTTCCATTTGTAAAACCTCATCTTTGTTTAATGTAGTAGCTACATCAAAAACAGTTTCTTTTCCGATTGTGTAGTACAATTTTTTTAGCACATAACTTTGCTGTCCGAAATTATAAAAAACAGGAACAATTAAAGGCGAATTTGTAAAATTAGAATTTTTGGTATTAACAGCTGCACTCAGCCAATATATTTTACCTTTTTTAGTAGTAATTTGACTGATAAAAGGAGTAGAGTTTTCAAAATTTAAAATGCTACTTGCTTGTTTTAAAGTTGTTTCATAAAAGGAATTAACTTTTGGATATTGAAAATTTCGCACTTTTTTCTCAAAAACCGTTTTCAAAATCGGATGTGCAAATTCTATTTTTGTAACATTTAGTTTTTGTTCTTTTTTTGCTGTAATATTACCGATGCGTAGCATTTTAAAAAAGGAATTATACGAATCCTTTTCAATATTTTCGGAAGGAATTATTACCAAAGAACCACCATTGTTTTTAAAATCAAAAAGTACTTTTTGTAAAGAATTTGGAATTTTATCTAACTCGTTTAATACGATTAAATCTTGTTTTGAAATTGCGTTATAATTTACCTGTTTTAAGGTGTTATTGGTAAAATTAAATTCCTTTTTTGTGTATATTTTGGCTAAAAAAGAATTGTCTTTTCCGATTGCAAGAACCTGTATTTTTTTTGGTTTGTTTAAACTAAAAAACAAGGTGTTATCAAAAGGCAAAAAAGATTCTTCTAATACAACTTTACCATTAAAACTATCCGTAAAGGCTACGGTAAAAGTAATTTCTTTGTATGCATTGTTTTCTAAAGAAATGTTGGATTTTCCTAATAAAATATCTTTATTATATATCGAAACTGCTAAATTGTTTACAGTATTTCCATGATTTTTTACGCCAACTTTTAACGTTACTTTTTGTGCTTCGTGTTGTGCTACATAAGCAGTATCTATACTAATATTTGCTTTTTTTTCTGGTAGTGTTTGCACAAAAAAGTAATTTTTTGTACTATCTAATTTAAAATCGCCTAAGTTTTCAAAATCGGAAATCAACACCAAATTA
>CAYOWM010000180.1:0-4294 GCA_964407635.1 uncultured Flavobacteriaceae bacterium | reverse complement strand
TTATGTTACTACTGCAAATATTAATGGTGTAACTTCTTTATATATTTCGTGGAACAACATTACTGACTTAACTGGAATAGAATATTTCACAGCTTTACAAATATTAGATTGTCACATTAATAGTATAGCTTCTTTGGATGTCAGCCAAAATACAGCTTTACAAATATTAGATTGTCGTTTTAACCAATTAATTACTTTGGACTTAAGCTACAATACAGCTTTGTATAGTCTAATCTGCAGCAGCAACCACTTAACTTCACTAAATGTGAAAAACGGTAATAATACCAATATGTCCAGCTTCAGTGCTTTCAGCAATTCAAATCTTACTTGTATTGAAGTAGATGATCCTACTTGGAGTACTGCAAATTGGACACAAATTGATGCTGCAAGTACTTTTAGCACACATTGTCCTTTAGGCGAAACCTATGTGCCAGACGATAATTTTGAAGCCTATTTAGAAACACATGATGCCAATGGTACGGTTGTTCCTTTAGGAGATGTTACCAGTATGGGTAATGGTATTGCTAACGATGATTATGTTACTACAAGTCATATTGATACAGTACAATCATTAAATATAAGTTTACAAGGAATAAACGATTTAACAGGTATTCAAGACTTTACACTTCTTGAAACTTTTTTATGTGCAAATAATCCATTAGGAAATTTTGACATATCACAAAATGTAAATTTAAAAATATTCAATTGTGCAAATACCAGCATAACAGCCTTAGATGTTAGCCAAAATATACTATTAGAAAATTTATCTTGTAGAAATAATAGTTTAACAGCCTTAGATTTATCCACTAATTTAAATTTAACTACATTAATTTGTAGATATAATCAATTAGGAATCTTGGATTTAAGTATGTTATCCAACTTTATTTATTTAGACGCTTCTAATAACACACTTATAAGTTCTCTAAATATTCAAAACGGAAATAACACAAATGTTACAAGTTTTATATCTGTAAACACTCCTAACCTTACATGTATCAATGTAGATAATCCAATATATTCTACAACAAACTGGACTTTAATAGATCCTGTTTCTACCTTTAGTAATAACTGTCCTAGTACTTGTTCGCATCCAACAAATTTATCGGCAACTATACCAACTATCACAGGTGCAACTTTAGCTTGGCAAGAAAATGGTGCTGCAACGGTTTGGGATTTAAAAATAGGCTTACAAGGTTTTAATCCTAATTTTATGCCTCCAACTCATGAAAATGTGTCTAATCCGTATGTTTGGACAGGTGGAATGCCAAACACATCTTATGATTATTACGTACGTGCAGATTGTAGTGGCAACAATACCGTTACCAGTGCTTGGGAAGGTCCTTTTACTTTTTCAACACTTACGCTTTGCGAATCTGGTGATTTTATATTAGATAATACTACACCATTTAAAGGTGTAATCAATAGTGCTATCGCTTTTGCTGATGTAGATAATGATGGCGACAAAGATGTTTTAATTACAGGAAAAAATGCTACAAACCAAGAAATTGCAGAGTTATACACCAATAATGCAGGAGTATTTACCTTAGTTGCAGGAACGCCTTTTACAGGAGTATCTAACAGCGATGTTGCTTTTGCCGATGTAGATAACGATGGCGACCAAGATGTTGTGATTTCAGGGATAACTGCTGGTGTTACAAGCATAAAATTATATCTTAACAATGGTTTAGGACAATTTTTCTTAGACGCTACAAATAATTTCACACCAAGTAGCTATGCTTCGATAGCTTTCGCCGATGTTGATGGTAATGGATTTCAAGATTTAGTGATAACAGGCTACGGAGGTACTAGCTTATATAAAAATACAACAGGAAACTTTACCTTAGATACATTCACTTCTTTTCAAGCATTAGGAAAAAGCTCGACCGATTTTGCCGATGTAGATAACGATGGCGACCAAGATTTGTTAATTTCAGGTATTAACTCAAATCAATATTACACTAAATTATATCTTAATGATGGAGTAGGAAATTTCACACTAAGTCCTGCAAGTTTTCAAGGCGTTTTTAGAGGTGATAATGAATTTGCCGATATTGATAATGATGGTGATGTAGATGTATTAATTACAGGTTATAATGCAGGAACACTCTACTCCAATTTATACCGAAATAACGGTTTAGGTAATTTTACATTAATTGCAGGAACGCCTCTTAATCCGATGTTTGCAAGTTCTGTTGCTTTTGGCGATATAGATAGCGATGGCGATAAAGATTTAATTATGTCTGGTTTTGTAATAGGATTAGGTAGAATAACTAAATTATACAGCAATGACGGTACAGGAACGTTTACCGAAACCTTAGGTACTCCTTTTGATGGAACAGATTCTGGTTCACTTGCTTTTGCCGATGTAGATAATGATTTTGATTTAGATGTATTAATTACAGGTCAAAACGTATCTAGTACACGAATTGCAAAATTGTATTTAAACAATTCGTATTACAATACCAGTTACACAGCAACAGGTTGGACAAACGGAATTCCTGATATAAATAAATGTGCTGTAATTGATGATTATTTAACAATTACTAATTTTTCGGCAAGAAAATTAACGGTAAATGTTAATGCTGCATTAAGGGTTACACAAAATTCGTATATTAAAATTAAAAAAGACATAATAAATAATGGCTTATTGCGAGTACTACCAACTGGTTCGGTAGTACAAATTGATGACAATGCTACGGTAACAGGTACAGGTACTTTTCAAACTCAAATAAATACTACACCATTACAAGATAATACACGTTATACGTATTTTTCTTCACCATCGGCAACCGAAACTTTAAATGTTTTTTCTCCTTGGGCAGATATGAGTTATTTATGGGAATTTAACGAAACTATACAAGATTGGAATCATATAAGTAACACTGCAACGCCAATGCAAACAGGTAAAGGTTATATTGTTCGTGGAAATGCTAGTAATACCTATCCAAATTATGTTGGTCATACAGTATTTCAAAATGCATATAACAATGGTATTATTACGCAATCCTTAAATTTTAAAGGCGATGGTGGTGCTGCACTAAACATAGATAACGATAGTAATTTAGTAGGAAATCCGTATCCATCGGCAATTGATGGCGTAAAATTATTAAATGCTACACTAAATCCAACAGCAGGTACTTTATATTTTTGGACACATAATTCTGCTCCTGTAAGTGGCAATTTTAGTGGTGATGATTATGCTTTATGGAACTTATCTGGAGGAACTGCAGCTATATCTGGAGGAACTGCTCCGACAGGATTTATTGCTTCTGGTCAAGGTTTCTTTATCGATGCCGAAGGTGATGAAACACTTGCTCTTGGTACAAATGTTACTTCTACTTTAACTTTTAACAATGAAATGCGAGTAATTGGTAATAATACAGATTTTAGACGACCTGTTTCTGCTACGGAAAATAAAATTTGGTTAGATTTGACCAATGCACAAGGCGTATTTAATCAAGCCTTAATTGCCTTTTTACCAAATGCAACCAATCAATTTGATAGAGCCTATGATGGTAAACGTACTTCTAATGGTATTGCCACAATTTATTCCATGGAACAAGATGGCCAACAATTAGGTATTCAAGCATTACCAATATTACAAAATGATACTGTTGTACCTTTAGGTTATACTGTAGAAAATACAACCATCAATCAATTAAAAATTGGTATAAATCACACGGAAAATATGCAAGGTTTTACGGTTTATTTAAAAGATACTGTTTTAAATACCATTCATAATTTAAGTGATTCCGATTATAGTTTTACAGTTACAACAACTGGCGTATTTAACCATCGTTTTGAGTTACTTTTCAGAACTTCCGCTTTAAGCGAAACGGATTATACATTAAATGAAAACTTAATTGTTAGCAACCAAAATGATACTATCTTAGTAAAAACTACTAACGGAAGCATAATAAATAAGTTGGAAGTATATAACCTTTTAGGAAAACAACTTCTAAAAACAAAAGTGCAAAATTCTACATATTCTATCGATGCAAAAAACATCAACCAAGGAACAATTTTATTTGTTAAAGCAACTTTAGAAAATGGAACTGTATTGAATAAAAAAATTATAAAACTTTAAGTAAGTTGTTAGCTACCACACAGATTGATACGTTAATCTGTGTGGTTTTTAAGAAATATAAAATTAATAAAAAACAAACAATCATGAAAACAATTTTAAAAACAATACTAATACTATTTATTGTATTACAAATCTCTTGTGATGAAAATACGGACACAAGCACACCTACTAATATATTTACAGTTAGTGGAACAGATTACGACACAC
>CAYOWM010000179.1:0-4334 GCA_964407635.1 uncultured Flavobacteriaceae bacterium | reverse complement strand
TGCAATTGGATTAATAGCAGAATCGTATATTTCTATGCAAGAATGTAACTTTCCTGAAAAAGAATTAATGGCATTAAAAAAAGTAATAACGCAGCTATTTAAAAAGGTATCTTTTAACGAAAAAGACATTGAAAGTTTTCATGAATTAATGAAACACGACAAAAAAAATAATAACGGAATTATTTTATTTACCTTGTTAAATACCATCGGAAACTGTAAAATAAACTGTAACGTTTCTAAAGAATTAATTAACAAATCCTTAGATTTTTATTTAAAATAGATGCAATTAGAATATACAATAACCGAACTTCCTGCAATCGCAACTAAAATTTTAGAAACTAGCACATCTAAAAATATATTGTTTTTTGGCGAAATGGGAAGCGGAAAAACAACCTTAATTAAAGAAATAGTAAAACAATTAGGTGTACATGATACGGTAAGTTCACCAACATTTTCAATAGTTAACGAGTATCTATCCGATGATAACCAAACTGTTTTTCATTTTGATTTTTATCGAATAGAAAACGAACAAGAAGCTTTTGAAATAGGATTAGACGAATATTTTGAAAAAAATGCTTGGTGTTTGGCAGAATGGCCAGAAAATGTAAAAAATTTACTACCTTTAAACCGAACAGAAATTCATATTACTATTTTAGATATGGATACTAGAAAATTAATAATAAAATGACACCACAATTTAGTCCATTTAGCAAAGAAGAACTACTTCCAAAACCAGAAATGCTTGAAATAAAAAAACAAAAAGGCGAATTATTTATCGGTATTCCTAAAGAGACTTGTTTGGAAGAAAGACGCATCTCTTTAACTCCTGATGCCGTTGCTGCATTGGTAAATAGCGGACATCGTGTGGTGGTAGAGAGTGGTGCTGGAGATTTGTCTAATTTTTTAGATAAAGAATATTCCGAAGCTGGAGCAAAAGTATCGTATAGTGTAGAAGAAGTTTTTGCTTGTACCATAATTTTAAAGGTAGAACCACCAACTATTCAAGAAATTAAAATGATGCATCCACAAGCAGTTTTAATTTCGGCATTACAATTAAAAACACAAACCAAAGCCTATTTTAAAGCCTTAGCAACTAAACGAATTACGGCTTTAGCCTTTGATTTTATTAAAGATGAACAAGGTATTTATCCTATTGTAAAATCGCTTAGCGAAATTGCAGGAATTGCTTCTATCTTAATCGCATCGGAATTAATGAGTAATTCTAACCAAGGAAACGGCTTACTTTTAGGAAATATTAGTGGTGTTCCACCAACCGAAGTAGTGATTATCGGAGCAGGAACTGTTGGCGAATTTGCCGCTCGTTCTGCCTTAGGAATTGGTGCAAATATTAAAATATTTGATAATTCCTTATCTAAATTACGTAGAATTCAACAAGTTTTAGGGCAATCGGTTTACACCTCAACTTTACAACCAAAATATTTACAAAAAGCATTAATGCGTTGCGATGTCGCTATAGGAGCTTTGCGAGGAAAAGACCGAACACCAATTATAGTTACCGAAAATATGGTGGAACAAATGAAATCAGGTTCGGTAATTGTAGATGTAAGTATTGATCGTGGTGGTTGCTTTGAAACTTCCGAAGTTACCACACATAGCAATCCTACTTTTGTTAAAAACGACGTTATTCATTATTGTGTGCCAAATATTCCGTCGAGATATTCACGAACAGCAACCTTTTCTATCAGTAATATTTTAACTCCGTATTTATTAAATATTGCAGAAGAAGGAGGAATTGAAAATGCCATACGTTTTGATAAAAGTCTGCAAAAAGGCTTGTATTTTTATCGAGGAATATCTACAAACAAAACCGTTTCGCAATGGTTTGACTTACCTTTTAGAGATTTAAACTTACTATTATTTTAAACCCAATTTAATGAAAATTGATAAAGACTTACTATACCGTTTTAAATTTTTTGGTATCGGATTAGCGATTGGATTGCTAATTTTAAACTTTACTTTAAACAAAAAAAAATCAAAATGTACTTGGTTTCCTAACGAGCGTGTTTTAAAAATAATTCGCGAAAAAAATATAGAATATTCTGCTGCATTACAAAAACAAATAATTACCAAAATAGCAGATAGTACTTTGATTAACACCATATTATTGGAAGGAAATATCGATTTTTCAAAAAGTCAAACAAAAAATAAACCTTGCCGAAAATATCATATTGATTATTATTCTAAGGATAAAAATGCTGTTCTACAAGTTAAAATATGCGATTCTATTGCAAGTTTAAGTGCTTTAAAATTTAAATAAACACACAAAATGGACAAATTACTTTGGAAAGAAATAACAGAATTTGAATTTGACACACAAGAAACAGGTGAGTATGATTTTGCAACCAGATTAGCTAAAGAAAACTATTGGACTAAAAATTTTACCACCAAAGCCATTTTAGAATACAAAAAATTTATGTATTTGGCTGCTACAAATTATGTAATGGTATCGCCTTCGGAAATTGTAGATATTGTGTGGCACCAACATTTAATATTTACAAAATCGTATAACGCCTTTTGTGTTCTATTAAAGAAAAAAATTCAACATATTCCATCAACACATAATAAAACGGAGTTTAATAAATTTAAAGAAGCTAAAACAAAAACTAAAAATCTATATCGCAGTACTTTTGGCGATCAACCAACAGATATTTGGGATAAGAATACTATTTTTGATAGTTTAAACCTACCCAAAGCACCGATAAAATTACGAACGTTTATCTTATTAGCTTTTCTTTTTTTTGCAGTTATTACAATTCCTTTGTTAGAGTTAATGAAACCTATTTATCTTTCTATAAAAAATCCGTTTTTTATGAAAAGTTACCTTATAGCTATCTTTATTCTTTTTATATTGCTAAAAATTACAAATAGCCTTGTACTAAAAAACATCTTAAACAAATTCGATAAAAATAGTTTTATTTTTAATTTAGAACCTATAGAAATGGTCTATTTAAAAACACAAAATATTGCTAATTCTGTTCATGGTGTCGTAAGTACATTAATTAATAATCGTACTATTGTTACCTACCAAACGAAACATTTGGATTTTAATAGAAAAACAGAAAAGCAGTACACTATTGAACAAGAACAAGTAATTAATACTTCAAAAGAAATTGGTAAAACGCTTTATCCAGTATTATTACGTCAATTAATTACAAAACCTGTTTTTACAAACATAACAAGCAGTTTAGATGCTTTGCAAAAACATCTTATAAAATCTAAAAAATTCGCTATTTTATATTACTTCAATTTTTTTGCTTTGGGTTTTCTTTTTGAGTATGGTCTTTTACGATTACTCACAGGATATTTTAGAGGGAAACCAATTACAATAATAGCAGTAGTTCTTTTTATTCTAGCTATAATAATAATTTTTCATTTACATCAATTAACTTTTTTAATGGTAAAAACTACCATTCCGAAATATTATAAAGACAAAATCATTACGAGTGCTAAAAAATTAGAAAATCCGGATTGGAATTATTTTTTAATTGGTGTCTATGCTCTTTCAACTGCGTTTATTCCGTTAGTACAACATATTATTAAAAGTTCCTCTAGCGGAAATTATCATGATACATCGTGTAGTTCGTGTAGCAGTTGCAGCTCGTGTAGTAGTTGCAGTAGTTGTAGTTCTTGTGGAGGATGTGGTGATTAGATTTTACCAAATTAACAGAAATGTTTTTAATTTATTTGGTATACGTCTTTAATGTTGGACGTTGTGTTATTTCATGAAAACATATTGCATCATTTGTATAATAATGAAACACCATGCTTTTTCTAGTTCCATGCTCATTTGTTACCTTTTCACCACCATGTAAGAGATTTGCATGCCAAATTAAAACATCTCCTTTTTTTGCAAGAAAAATTTTCTTTTTTAAATTATTTTCGTCAACAATCTTTTCAATGTGATCCTCATAATCAGCATACATTTTATTACCTAATTTAAATTTTGAGCCAACATTATCATAATCTCTATTTAGCACGTATGGTAATTTATGCGAACCAGGGTAATAATGTAATGGTCCAACCGTACTATCAATATCCTCTAAAGCGACCCAAACGGCTATAAGATTTCCATACGGAAAAGTTGTCATGTGTATTGAATCGGAATGTGTTCGTTGTTGACTCCCTTTAATAAAATTAATACTTTGAAAGAGATTAACTTTTTTATTCATAAGCATGCTTAAAATTTTAAGCAATCGCTTATCATTACCCATACTTTTTAAAATTTTAGATTGGCGAAATGCAAACATAATTTTACTATTATATTTAAACTTTACCTTACCATGAGGCATAATGTAATAGAGAATAAATATCAA
>CAYOWM010000178.1:0-4354 GCA_964407635.1 uncultured Flavobacteriaceae bacterium | reverse complement strand
ACGTAAATTTTGCACAACAGATAAATACAAATACCTTTAAAGTACGAACCTACGAAAGAGGTGTTGAGGATGAAACTCTTAGTTGCGGCACTGGTGTTACTGCTGTTGCAATTGCTGCTTTTGAAACTAAAAAAACAACTAAAACCAATATAATTTTAGAAACTTTAGGTGGAAATTTAGAAGTTAGTTTTACACCAAAGAACAATTCCTATACCAATGTTTTTTTAAAGGGAATTGCTACCCAAGTTTTTAAAGGAATGTATAGCATACAATGATTTTAAAAAAAGACAACATAAAATTACGAGCTCTAGAACCTACGGATTTAGATTTTTTGTTTCAAACCGAAAATAATACCGCTTTTTGGGAAGTTAGTAGCACACAAACACCATTTTCAAAATATATTCTGAGTCAGTATATTGCTAATGCACATCAAGATATATACCAAGCAAAACAACTCCGACTTATTATTGAATACAAAAATATTTCTATAGGAATGATAGATTTATTCGATTTTAATCCGCAACACAAACGAGCAGGAATAGGTATTTTAATTTTAGAAAAATTTCAAGGAAAAGGATATGCAAAAACCGCTTTACATATTTTTATTTCCTATTGCTTTAAAATACTAAATTTACATCAATTATACGCAAATATAACCGCTGATAACCAAGCTAGTATTCGTTTGTTTACTACTGCCAACTTTAAAAAAATTGGTACGAAAAAAGATTGGACGTATGCCAAAAAAGGCTATAAAGATGAACTTTTATTTCAGTTACTAAACAAAAACTAAATATTAAAAAAAAAATACTATTTTTACTTTTTAAAAAACCAAACATTGACTACAAAAAAAACTATCGCACTTGTTTTAGGCATTATTTTTATAATTTTAGCATATTTCGCATATAATGCTTATCATAAAATTTACCAAAAAAACACCATAAAAGAGGATTTTATCTATATAAAAACAGGCAGTACATTTAACGATTTAATACAAAAAATAACGCCTTTTGTAAAAGATACTACTTCCTTTAAATGGGTTGCCGAAAAGAAAAAATTTACCAAAATTCGCTCTGGAAAATTTAAAATAACAAAAGGATTATCTAACAACGATTTAATCAATTTACTACGTAGCGGAAAACAAACTCCTGTAAAAGTTGCCTTTAACAACCAACAAACACTAGCCGAACTTGCTGGTAGAATTGCACAACAAATAGAACCAGATTCTATTTCGCTATTACATTCCTTTACTGATAGTACCTTTTTAAATAAAATTGGTTTTACCAAGCAAGAAGCATTAGGTATGTTTATACCGAATTCCTATCAAATATATTGGAATACTACTTCGGATAAATTTAGAGATCGCATGTACAAAGAATATCTAAAATTTTGGAATAAAAAACGCTTAAATAAAGCTAAAAAACTAAATTTAACGCCAAAACAAGTAATAACATTGGCTTCAATTGTACACAAAGAAACGACAAAAAATGACGAAAGACCAATCGTAGCAGGATTGTACTTAAATCGTTTACGTGATAAATGGCCTTTACAAGCCGATCCTACAATTATCTATGCTATGAAACAAAAATATGGACAAGATTTTGAAATGCGACGTGTACTATACAAAAATATTGAAGATGTTAAAGATTCACCATACAACACCTACAAAGTAAATGGTTTACCACCATCTTTAATTGCAATGCCTGATATTTCGGCAATTGATGCGGTTTTAAATGCTAAAAATCACGAGTATTATTTTATGTGTGCTAGTGTAACTAAAATTGGCTATCACGAATTTGCTAAAACACTGGCACAACACAATGCAAACCGAAAAAAATTTATTGCTAAAAAAGATAAACAAGGCATAAAGCAGTAATATAGAAAATCCCACTTTTAAAATACTATAATACAAATTGTTACACGATGTAAAAAACAAATTTATTGTTTTTATAAATTCATGTAACAAAAATAAAGTACGTTCGTCATAATAGAAACCAAACGAATAAAAATGAATCAACAGGAGTTTTTACATATTGTACTGCCATTTAAAGATAAACTATATCGCTTGGCAAAACGCTATTTAATTTCCACGGATTCTGCCGAAGATGCAACACAAGAAATTTTATTAAAATTATGGATAAACAAATTAAAATTAAAAAACTATAATAATGTAGAAGCTTTTGCAATGACCATGACCAAAAACTACTGTTTGGATAGATTAAAGGCAAAAAGTTCGCAAAATTTAAAATTAGTGCATAGCAATTATAAAGACAATACTGTCGCACTAGAAAAACAAATTGAAACTAATGATTCCGTTAGTATTGTAGAAAAATTACTAAACGAGTTACCAGAAAAACAACGAGTTATTATGCAACTAAGAGATATTGAACAATATACATTTGAAGAAATTGGCAAGATTCTTGAACTAAAACCAACAGCAATACGTGTAAACCTAAGCAGAGCAAGAAAAACAATACGAGAAAAATTACTAAAAAAACACAATTATGGAATCCGTTAATATAGAAAAACTTTTAGATAAATATTTTGAAGGAGAAACTTCCATTAATGAAGAAGCAACTCTTAAAGCCTATTTTGAAAAACCAAATATACCAGAACACTTCATGCAATATAAAGCAATGTTTGCTTATTTTGCACAAAATAAAGCAGAAAGCAGCAAAAAACCAATACAAGTAAATTCTAAAAAACAGACTTGGTACGGTAAAAGCATAGCAATCGCAGCAGTTTTTCTTTTACTAATTGCTATCGGAATAAAATACAATCATTCAAATAGTAAATTATCCGATGCCGAATTAAAAGAAGCACAAATCGCTTACGTAGAAACGCAAAAAGTATTCAAACTCATTTCCGAAAATCTAAACAAAGGGAACAATGCAGTTGCATACTTAAACGAATACGAAAGCACTAAAAACAAAATTTTTAAATAATGTAAAACCGTAAAATCATGAAAACAATACAAAATAAATTAATGCATACCAAAACACTTTTAATTCTACTTTTTTTAGCAGTAACACCGCTAATAAACTTTGCACAAAGCTCTATTTTTGAAAAATATGAGGATTTTGACGAAGTTACCAATGTAGTTGTAACCAAACACGCCTTCAAATTATTGAGCAAAGTTAGTAGCGATACCAAAGAAGGTAAAGAATACAAACAAATGGTTTCTAATTTAGATAATCTAACCGTTTACACTACCGAGAACACTAAAATTGCTACACAAATGCAAAATGATGTGAAAAAATATCTAAAAAATACTAAATTATCTGAGTTAGTTCGCGTAAAAGATAAAGATGCAAACGTAAAAATTTATGTTAGAGAAGGTAGCGATGAAAATCATGTTAGTGAATTCTTTATGTATATAAATAACCTCAATAAAAGTATAAAAGGAAACAAACCAGAAGCAATAATTGTATCTCTAACAGGTAATATAGACTTAAATAAAATTGGCGAATTAGCAAATAAAATGAATATTCCTGGAGGAAAACATTTGCAAAACGTTAGTAAAAAATAAATTTTCGTAAGTATAACAGGTAAAATACACGCTATTTTACCTGTTTTTTTTTCGGAAAACAAAATCAATCCTACATAAACACAAATCATTATGAAAAATATACTTTTAATACTAACAACTATTCTACTGCTAACATCTTGTAAAAGTAATCCAACACTAGAACAATACTTTATTGAAAATGAGGACAACGATAATATTTCTATGGCAGATATTCCTGTAAATTTTTTAAAGGTAAAAGAAGGTATTTCTCCTGAAGCAAAAAAAGCAATTGAATCGGTAAAAAAAATAAATATTCTATATTTAAAAAAAGACGATAAAAATCAAATTGCCTACAAAACCGAAAAAGACAAATTGAAGCTAATACTAAAAGACAAAAAATACCAAAATATTGCTAAATATAAAGCAAAAGGTGCAACTATTAGTATCCAATTTGTAGGAAACGACGAAATCGTTGACGAAATTATTTTATTCGCAACCGATAAAAATCGTGGTCTTTTACTTGCAAGATTAATTGGTGATAAAATGAAACCAGAAAGTATGCAAACTATCCTAAAAAATATTCAAAAAATTGATATTGATAAGGCTAAACTCTCTAATTTATCCTCTTTTTTAAAGGGATAAATCCACCAAATTTACAACTAAAAAGGGGATAAACTTGTAATAATGGTGTATTAGCCTCTTAAAAGTTCGGACAAGCAAAACAAGAATATAATCTGAACTAAATTAAAGCCAAAAGACTTAACCGCAAAAATTAATGAAATTAACTTTGTTTAGATGTAAAATTGGTATTACTCAGCTTCGCCACCTTCTAAGAATTTTTTTCTATGT
>CAYOWM010000177.1:0-4355 GCA_964407635.1 uncultured Flavobacteriaceae bacterium | reverse complement strand
TAGTCAAAATATGACTTTTAAAAGCGTGTTTTCTTTTAATTTTTCCAGAACCAGTGATTTTAAATCTCTTTTTGGCACTAGATTTTGTTTTCATTTTTGGCATTTGTCTGCTTCTTTTATAATTAATATACTCTTATCTTATTTTTGTTTTACCTTTTTAGGAGCAAGAAACATAATCATTTTCTTTCCTTGTAATGAAGGCATTTGTTCTACTTTTCCGAATTCCTCAAGATCTTGGGCTAGACGCAATAACAAAATTTGCCCTTGTTCTTTAAAGATTATAGATCTACCTTTAAAGAAAACGTATGCTTTTAATTTTGCACCGTCTTTTAAAAATTTTTCCGCATGTTTCTTTTTAAATTCATAATCGTGTTCATCGGTTTGCGGACCAAATCTAATTTCTTTTACTACTACTTTAGTAGTTTTTGCTTTAATAGCTTTTTCTCGTTTTTTAGTTTCATACAAGAATTTCTTGTAATCCATAATTTTACATACAGGAGGCTTTGCATTAGGTGAAATCTCAACTAAATCTAATTCCATCTCTTCGGCTAAACGCTTCGCTTTGGTAATTGGATACACACCAACTTCTACATTATCACCAACAAGGCGTACCTCTGGTGTGCGAATTATTTTATCGTTAATTCGATGTTTGTCCTCTTTTATAACTCTTCTTGAAAAGTTTCTTCTTCTACGTATTGCTATGGTTAAAAAATTTAAAGTACTCTTACGAGTATGGTTAATATTAAAAGTCTTTTAAAACTGTTCTAATTTCTTTATTTATAATTTCAGAAAATTCGGCTACTGTAAACGTTCCGATATCTCCTTCGCCATGTTTTCTAACAGAAATTTTATTTTCAGACTCTTCTTTTTCTCCTACAATAATCATGTATGGAATTTTATTCAACTCTGCATCACGAATCTTTTTTCCGATCTTTTCTGTTCTATCGTCTATAAGGCTGCGAATTTCGGAATTTTCTAGCAATTCTGAAACTTTTTTTGTATAATTTTTGTATTTATCGCTTATTGGCAGTATAATTACCTGTTCAGGTGTTAACCAAAGCGGAAAATTACCTCCTGTATGCTCTAATAATATGGCAATAAATCGTTCCATAGAACCAAATGGAGCTCTATGAATCATTACGGGCTTGTGTAATTGGTTATCACTTCCTTTATAATTCAAATCAAAACGTTCTGGTAAATTATAATCTACTTGAATTGTTCCTAGTTGCCAACTTCTACCTAAAACATCTTTTACCATGAAGTCTAATTTAGGACCATAAAATGCTGCTTCGCCATATTCTACAACGGTTTTTAATCCTTTTTCATTTGCTGCTTTTATGATGGCATTTTCGGCTTTTTCCCAATTTTCATCGCTTCCGATATATTTTTCTTTTGCTTCAGGATCTCGCAAAGAAATTTGAGCGGTAAAATCTTTAAATCCTAATGCTCCGAAAACATACAATACCAAATCTATAACATTTTTAAATTCTTGGTCTAATTGATCTGGTGTACAAAAAATATGTGCATCATCTTGTGTAAAACCACGCACACGTGTTAAACCATGTAATTCACCACTTTGTTCATAACGATATACTGTTC
Organism: uncultured Flavobacteriaceae bacterium; assembly: GCA_964407635.1. Lineage (GTDB taxonomy): Bacteria > Bacteroidota > Bacteroidia > Flavobacteriales > Flavobacteriaceae > S010-17. Next base: position 2,756 of record CAYOWM010000177.1, on the reverse strand, counting down.
CGAATTCGGCAAATCGCTTTGGTAAATCTTTATAAGAATAGGGTTTATTATTAAAAATTTCGCAATGATGCGGACAATTCATTGGTTTTAACAAATATTCCTCACCATCTTTTGGTGTGTGAATTGGTTGAAAACTATCTGCTCCATATTTTTCAAAATGACCAGAAGTTACATATAAATCTTTATGTCCGATATGTGGTGTAATTACCATTTCGTAACCTGCTTTTTTCTGAGCTTTCTTTAAAAATTGTTCCAAACGCTCTCGTAAAGCAGCTCCTTTTGGTAACCAAAGTGGTAATCCTTGTCCAACTTTTGGTGAAAAAGTGAATAATTCTAATTCTTTTCCTAATTTTCGATGGTCGCGTTTTTTTGCTTCCTCTAATAATGCTAAATATTCTTTAAGTTCCTTTTGTTTTGGAAAAGAAATTCCGTAAACACGAGTTAATTGTTTATTTTTTTCGTCGCCACGCCAATATGCACCAGCAACACTCATTATCTTAACTGCTTTGATTATTCCTGTATTTGGTATGTGTCCTCCACGGCATAAATCGGTAAAGTCTGCATGATCACAAAAAGTAATTGTACCATCCTCTAAGTTTTCAATTAATTCTACTTTAAATGGATTGTTTTGTTTTTTGTAATATGCCAATGCTTCCGCTTTAGACGAAGAACGCATCGTAAATTCAAATTTTTGACGAGAAAATTCTAGAAATTGTTTTTCTATTTTTTCAAAATCTTTTTCAGAAATAGACTCTTCTCCAAAATCTACATCGTAATAAAATCCATTATCAATTGCAGGACCAATGGTTAATTTGGCATTTGGATAAAAATGTAAAATAGTTTGTGCTAAAATATGTGCGGAAGAATGCCAAAATGCTTTTTTACCAGCAGCATCTCTCCAAGTAAATAAAACTAAAGAACCATCGGTTGTTAAAGGCGTTTTTGTTTCAACAGTTTTCCCATTGAAAGATGCAGAAATAACGTTTCTTGCTAATCCTTCGCTAATACTTTTTGCAACATCCATTGCTGTACTATTTATTGGAAATTCCTTAACGGAACCATCTGGTAAAGTAATCTTAATCATAATATATTTTAATAAGTTGCAAATATATAATTAAGAATTGAGAAAGAAATAAAGCAATACGGATATTTTTTGTTTTTATCGTTTCCTAATAAGCCACAACCCTAAAAAAGTCAATAATCCGTTTAATCCAAGCAATTCAAAAGCAAATTTATAACCTTTAAACCATTCTACAGAGTTTTCTTTAAGCAAATACGAAATTCCTACGGATATCAAACAAACTAATAAAACATATTTTTCCGTAACTTTATGTTTGGTTAAAATTCCAAAGAAAAACAAACCCAATAATGGACCATAGGTATAACTTGCAATCGTAAACAAACCAGTAATTACACTTTTTTCTAACAATCTATCAAAAATAACTACTACAATAACCAAAATTACAGAAACGGCAATATGTACTTTTTTACGAATTGTTTTTTGCTTAGATTTTTCTTTATTCTTAATATCTAAAAAATCTACACAATAGGAAGTTGTTAAGGAAGTTAAAGCAGAATCTGCACTAGAATATGCAGCAGCAATAATTCCTAAAATAAAAACCATTGCCAACGGAAGCCCTAAACCACTTTTAACAGCAATTAAAGGAAATAATAAATCAGTTCGCTTAACGCCATCAATAACTGGAACTGACAAACCAAATTTATCCGCATAAATATACAACAACGCTCCTAAAAGTAAAAAAACGAAATTAACTAAAACTAAAAAGCTTATCATACTCAACATATTTTTTTGAGCAGCTTTTAAATTTACACAGGTTAAATTCTTTTGCATCATATCTTGATCTACTCCTGTCATTGCTACTGCCATAAAAACGCCTCCAAAAAAGGATTTTAACACAAATAACGGACTTTTAAAATCGTCCACAAACAAAACCTTATTATATTGAAAAAGTTCGTCTGATCGTAAAAATTCTAAAAAACTCCAACCAATTTTTTGATTGATAAAATATATAGCAAAAACAACCGCAGATAGCATAAAAAATGTTTGCAAAGTGTCTGTCCAAACTATGGTTTTAATTCCTGCACGATGTGTATATACCCAAATTAACAAAATAGAAATAACTACTGTAACAAAAAACGGAATATTCCATTGTGCAAAAATTAAATATTGCATTGCTAAAGCAACTAAAAATATTCTAAATGCTGCTCCGATAGTACGAGATAATAAAAAAAAGAATGCTCCAATTTTATGCGTTTTACTCCCAAAACGATCGTTAAGGTATTCGTAAATTGAAGTTACGTTATATCTATAATAAATTGGCAATAATACATAGGCAATTATCACAGTTCCGAAAACAAAACCGAAAACCATTTGCATATAACTAAACTGTTGTGTTGCCACTGTACCTGGAACAGAAATGAAAGTTACTCCAGATAAAGTCGCACCAACCATTCCGAAAGCAACAACATACCAAGGAGATTTTTTATTTGCTTTAAAAAAAGAATCGTTACTATCGTCTTTTCCTGTTATCCAAGATATTAAAAATAATACCGTAAAATATGCTAATATTAATAATAGAATGTAAATAGGTTTCATATAAATGTAAATGATAATTTCTCAAAAATAAGCAGAAATAATTAAACACAACAAAAAAGAGGTTGTCTTTTTAGACAACCTCTTTAAGTTTTAAAATTTTTAATTTCTATTTTAATAATTAGAAATATCAAATTGTGTT
>CAYOWM010000176.1:0-4367 GCA_964407635.1 uncultured Flavobacteriaceae bacterium | reverse complement strand
TGTATTTTTATGTTAAATTCGTTTTCTGTTGTCACGTCTTGAAATGGCATACAACAATGGTATAAAAAACATTCCTAAACAAAAAAAACCTCAGTATAACTGAAGTTCTTCATTGATTAACTACGCAATCAAAAGAGTTTTATATTGAAAAACTCTAAAAAAACAACACAACTTTCTTTATTTTTTTAAAAAAAGCGGTCTGGACGGGACTCGAACCCGCGACCCCCTGCGTGACAGGCAGGTATTCTAACCAGCTGAACTACCAGACCGTTGCTTTTAGCGGTTGCAAATATAAGTGTGTTTTTATAATTGACAAAGTTTTTTTTATAAAAAAACTAAAAAAAGGACACTTGTCTATTTAACTAATTAACAATCAATTGATTTTATATAAAATTATTTCGGCTAATTAAATACGTAATCAATATTTTATCAAATCCTTCGTTGATATCTACAGGTACATAATCTATTTTGTATTGCAAACATTTCATTTTTAAAGTGTCAAAATAATTTGCAACTTGCTTGTTGTAATTTTCTTGTACTTGTTCGGCATACAAATTTATAGACTCTCCTGTTTCTACATCAATAAATTTTTTTGGTTTGTTGTCAAAATCAAAATTTAACTCCAATTTTTTATCGTAGGTATGAAATAAAATTAATTCGTGTTTGTTGTATTTCAAGTGTCTAATTGCTTCGAAAAGTGCTTCTTCTTTTTCATTATCTTGAAACATATCGGTAAATAAAAATAGTAAGGAACGTCTGTGTATTTTTTCGGCAATTTCGTGTAATATTTTATAGGTTTCGGTTTTCCTAACTTCGGGTTTTTCTAGTAAGCCTTCTAGCTTATCTAAAAGCATTCTATGGTGTCTTTCGCTTCCTTTTGCAGGTGCATAATATTCGTAAATATCACTATAAATACTCAATCCAAACGCATCGCGTTGTTTTTTTAAAATTTCCATTAAAGACGCCGTGGCAATTGCCGAAAAACCAATTTTATTAAAATTTTCTAAATCTTGATTTGCCATTTTTGGATAATGCATCGAAGCAGAATTATCTATTATTATATGGCATCTAAGGTTGGTTTCCTCTTCATATCGCTTTACAAAAAGTTTATCGGTTTTTGCAAATAATTTCCAATCAATATGTTTGGTGCTTTCGCCTTTATTATACAAACGATGTTCGGCAAATTCTACCGAAAAACCATGAAAAGGACTTTTGTGCATTCCTGTAATAAAACCTTCTACAACTTGTTTTGCTAAAAGTTCTATGTTTTTTATATCACTTCTCTTTTTAACTTGAGATAATTTCATGTGTTTGTAATTTATTATTTTTTAATAGCCTTATAAAACTCGCAAAAAAGCATTTTTTATGCATCAAAATTTAAAAATTTTTTTCATAATTAGGTCAAATATACATTTTTTGTATAAAAAAAGGCTTGGATAAATCCAAACCTTTTGTATTATATAAAATAGTTCTTTTTTTACAATAAAGCGTTTAATTTTTCTGCATATACATTTTTTGGTGCAACTCCTACTTGTTTTTCAGCAACTTCACCATCTTTAAAAATTAAAACTGTAGGGATATTTCGTACACCATATTTTGCAGCAAATTCTTGATTTGCATCAATATCTACTTTACCTACAACTACTTTACCTTCAAATTCTTTGGATAAATCCTCTACAATCGGAGCTAACATTCTGCAAGGTCCACACCAAGCTGCCCAAAAGTCAATTAATACAGGTTTATCGGATTTTAAAACTACTTCGTCAAAAGTAGCGTCTGTTATTTCTAATGCCATTTTATTTGTGTTATTTATTTAATAATCTTATTTGTACGGCAAATATAAATAATTATTTTTCCTTTTATTATTTCTTTAAATTATTTTTATTTATAGTTCTATTTAATTTTGTTATAACTTACTTACATTTGCTTTTAATTAATATATAAAGGTGTCTAAAATTACTTCCATAATTATTTCTGGTTCGAAAAGTGAATCAAATAGAATGTTAATTCTTAAAGAATTATTTCCCTCTATCGTTATTAAAAATTTATCGAATAGTAAGGATACTAATGTCTTAGAAAACGCTTTAAATTCTAAAAATACTGTTATAAACATTGGTCATGCAGGTACTGCTATGCGTTTTTTAACGGCTTATTTTTCTTGTGTTGAAGGACGAGAAGTTGTCTTAACTGGTTCGGAAAGGATGCAAGAGCGTCCGATAAAAATTTTGGTAGATGCCTTATCGGAATTAGGTGCAACTATATCCTATGTTAAAAAGGAAGGTTTTCCACCTATAAAAATTAAAGGAAAAGAGATTCTTAAAAGTACCGTTTCCATTAACGGAAATGTTAGTAGTCAGTATATTTCGGCATTACTTTTAATTGCTGCATCGTTAAAAAATGGGTTGCAAATAGAATTGCTTGGTAAGATTACTTCCATTCCGTATATAAAAATGACTTTATCGTTACTCCATCAAATTGGTATTAAAACGAAATGGGAAAGTAATATAATTACAGTATTTCCGATAGCTAAAATTGATACAACTACTGTTGTAATTGAATCGGATTGGTCGTCTGCATCGTATTTTTATAGTTTTGTAGCTTTAGCTGATGGAAAAAACATACAGCTTTCGCATTTTAAAAATAATAGTTTGCAAGGTGATGCTAATTTAATAGAAATTTATAAGCATTTTGGTATAACAACTAGCTTTGATGCGAAAGGTATTTTACTTAAAAAGGAAATGGATTTTAAGCCGAAAAAACACCTTACTTTTGATTTAACAAACACACCAGATATTGCACAAACAATTGCAGTTACTTGCTTTGGGCTGGGAATTTCGTGTGCTTTAACAGGTTTACACACGTTAAAGATTAAAGAAACCGATAGATTGGTTGCTTTAAAAAAGGAATTGGGAAAATTTGGTGCTAAAATTAGAATTACCGAGGATAGTTTGCATATGCGAATTCCTAAAAATTTAACTAAAAATAATGTTATTTCTATAAAAACATACCAAGATCATAGAATGGCTATGGCTTTTGCACCTTTAGGTTTATTTTACACATTAGATATTGAAAATAAAAATGTAGTAGAAAAATCGTATCCTAATTTTTGGAAAGATTTTGAAAAAATTGGACTTAGTTTTTAGTTTGAAGCTAAAACGGTCATCATTTTTTTATACTCATTCATTTCTTTTAATGCTTTAACATAAGCAGAAATCTGACCATTTGCCATAAAATTATTGGCTCTGTTTTTTGCGTTTTCGTATAGTTTAGTAAAATCCATAATAAAAAAGTTTAGTTCTGTTACTTATAAAACAAATAACGTGCCAAAATGTTACAGTATTTTTTGTTAACTTTTATATTTTGTTTTAAACTTACTGAAAAACAAGTAGTTATGTTTGTGTTTTTTTCTAAACTAATTTATTTTTTAGTAAATATTCTGCAATTTGTATTGCATTAGTAGCAGCACCTTTTCGTAAATTATCCGAAACTATCCACATATTTACCGTTTTTTCTTGCGAATAATCTCTACGGATTCTACCAACATATACTGCATCTTTTCCGTGAGCGTAAATTGGCATTGGATAGATATTTAAATCGACATTATCTTGTACCACAACACCTTGTGTTTGGTGTAAAATTGTACGAATTTCACTTTCCGTAAAATCTTTTTCAAATGCAATATTTACACTTTCGCTATGTCCTCCAACAACAGGAATTCTAACAGCAGTTGCAGTTACAGCAATGGTTCTATCGTTTAGTATTTTTTGGGTTTCTCGCACCAATTTCATTTCCTCTTTGGTATATCCATTATCCTCAAACACATCGCAATGCGGAATGGCATTTTTATGAATTGGATATGGATACGCCATTTCCTCTTTTACACCTTTATATTCATTTTCTAATTGATTAACTGCTTTTACACCAGTTCCTGTAATAGATTGATAGGTAGAAATTACCAAACGCTTAATTTGGTATTTTTTGTGTAAAGGAGCTAAGGTCATTACCAATTGAATGGTAGAACAATTAGGATTTGCAATTATTTTGTCTGCTTTTGTTAAAGTATTTGCATTAATTTCTGGAACAATTAATTTTTTATCTGTATGCATTCGCCAAGCAGAAGAATTATCAATAACTGTTGTGCCGACTGCTACAAATTTCGGTGCCCATTTTAACGAAGTTTCTCCTCCTGCAGAAAAAATAGCAATATCTGGTTTTTGATCTACCGCTTCTTGCAAGGAAATCACGGTATATTCTTTGTTTTTATAAGATACCGTTTTTCCGACTGATTTTTGAGATGCTACGACCAATAATTCCGTTAACGGAAAATTGCGTTCTGCTAAAATTTGCAACATTACTGTTCCTACCAT
>CAYOWM010000175.1:0-4403 GCA_964407635.1 uncultured Flavobacteriaceae bacterium | reverse complement strand
TGTATGTTCCTGTTGTAGGAATATAGGCTTCTGGTTGGTAATAATCGTAGTACGATACAAAATATTCTACAGCATTATTCGGAAAAAAATGCTTAAATTCTTGGTATAATTGTGCTGCAAGCGTTTTATTATGTGCAAGAATTAAAGTTGGTCTTTTGGTTTGTTCGATAAGGTTTGCAACCGTAAATGTTTTACCAGAACCAGTAACTCCTAATAAAACTTGTGCTTTTTCACCTTTAGAAACACCTACAACCAATTCGTTAATTGCTTGAGGCTGATCTCCTGTTGGTTTAAAATCACTTTTTATTTTGAATTGCATTTTTATATCTTATTTTCCCTTTTTAGAAGTTATATCTTACTAAAAAAGCAACAGATTCTTTAGAAATCCATTTTTTAAAGGATATTTCTTGATTTACTATTTTGGTGATATCTGCAATTGCGACACGCTCCTGCTCCATAGTATCTCTATTACGAATAGTAACGGTTTTATCTTCTAAAGATTGGTGATCTATGGTAATACAAAAAGGTGTTCCGAGAGCATCTTGCCTTCTGTAACGTCTTCCTACAGCATCTTTTTCGTCATAAGTTACGTTAAAGTCGTATTTTAATTCGTTTATAACTTCTTTTGCAAGTTCTGGCAATCCATCTTTTTTAAGAAGTGGAAATACCGCAACTTTAGTTGGAGCTAAAATCGAAGGAATTTTTAAAACGGTTCTTGTAGAGCCATCTTTTAGCGTTTCTTCTTGTAGAGCAGTAGAGAAAATTGCTAAAAACAATCTATCCAAACCAACCGATGTTTCTACAACATACGGAATATAATTAGAATTGGTTTCGTGGTCAAAAAACTGTAATTTTTTACCAGAATATTTTTCGTGTGCTTTTAAATCGAAGTCTGTTCTAGAGTGAATACCTTCTAATTCTTTAAAACCAAACGGAAATTTGAATTCAATATCTGCTGCTGCATTTGCATAATGTGCTAATTTTTCGTGGTCGTGAAAACGGTATTTATCGTCGCCTAAACCTAACGATTTATGCCAATTTAAACGATTTGTTTTCCATTTTTCGTACCATTCTAGTTCGGTTCCTGGTTTTACAAAGTATTGCATTTCCATTTGTTCAAATTCACGCATTCTAAAAATAAATTGCCTTGCAACGATTTCATTTCTAAAAGCTTTACCAGTTTGTGCAATACCAAACGGTATTTTCATTCGTCCTGTTTTTTGTACATTGGCAAAATTAACAAAGATACCTTGTGCTGTTTCTGGTCGCAAATACAAATCGGTTGATGAAGCAGCATCTGCACCTAATTTTGTGCCAAACATCAAGTTAAACTGCTTTACATCTGTCCAATTTTTTGAACCTGATAACGGACAACCAATTCCTAGTTCTTCGATAAGTAATTTCACATCGTCTAAATCTTCATTTTCTAAAGATTTTCCTAAGCGTTTTAAAATGGTATCTATTTTTTCTTGATACCCTAAAACGCGAGGGTTTGTTTTAATAAATTCCGATTTATCGAAAGCATCGCCAAAGCGTTTTTGTGCTTTTGCAATTTCTTTTTCAATTTTCTTTTCAATTTTTAGGCAATAATCTTCTACAAGTACATCTGCACGATATCTTTTTTTAGAGTCTTTGTTATCGATTAACGGATCGCTAAAGGCATCTACGTGTCCTGATGCTTTCCAAGTAGTTGGATGCATAAATATAGCAGAGTCAATACCTACAATGTTTTCGTGCATATACACCATTGCTTTCCACCAATATTCACGAATATTTTTTTTGAGTTCTACACCATTTTGTGCGTAATCGTAAACAGCACTTAAACCGTCGTATATTTCACTAGATTGAAAAATATAACCGTATTCTTTTGCGTGTGAAATAACTTTTTTAAATAAATCCTCTTGTTTTGCCATTTGACAAAAGTAAGAAAATCGGATAAATAAAAAAGAAATACGTATTGTAAAATTAAATTCTTTTTTTACTAACTTTAATTATTTTTTTATCTACAAAAATAGAGAAGCTATATTCTGTATCTATTTTTAATTTTTCACTAAAGGTTTCGTAAAATTCAAGATACATAATTTTACTTTTACTCTTTTCAAAATTAATAGTTTTGGTATCAATTTTTAGTGTTTTACCTAAGTTGTTTTTTACAACAAGCATTACCTCAACATCTTTTGGTGCATCGGAAAACATAGATTTATTTAATCGTGTTCTAACCTTAAAAGAATTTATTTTTTTTGCTTTTTTAGGTAAGGTAAATTTATCGTCTTTATGCTGTAAACCAATAATTTTTACATAATCGGAATCTATTATTGCAACTCGGTTTCTTTTGGCGGTTTCCTCTTTTTTTTCGGTATTATTTACTTGTTTTTCTGTGGTTGTGTTTTCTGCAGTAGTATTAGTTGCGGTATTTTCTGTAACAGAATTGGTAGTTACAGTAGGTACTGTGGTTTTTGAATTATTTACACTACTAGTAGTATTATTAGAAAAATTTTGGGTAGAATTACTAATTTGCTTATCTATATTTTTTTGCTCATCACTACTAATATTACGCTGATTATTGGTATCATTATTATCAACAATAACTTCTGGTACATCTTTATACACCGCAAAATCTTGTAAATCATCCTCTTCTACTTCGTCAGGTACTTCTTTAAAATATCTATCTTCGCTATAATCAATTTTTTCTTTTCTGCTTTGCTCTTCAAATTGCTTTTTATTTACATCTAAATCTTTTTTTAGAAAAAGAATGAAAGCTAAAGAACCGATTAAAAGTAGTATAATTACAATTGGAATTAATCCTAATTTCTTTTTTTTGCTTGTTTTTTTTCTTTTGGGTTTTGGTGTAGGAACAACAACTTTTTCTGCTTTTTTGATTGCAGTTTCTTTCTTTGCTTTAGTTTCTTCTTTTGCAGTTTTTTCTTTAGTAACTTCCTTTTTTGGAATACTTTTTTCTATCTCCATTTTAGTAACTAAAGGAGCAACTTTTTTCTTTTTTTTAGGAACTTCTTTTTTAGGTGTTTCTAGTGCAATTTCAGAGGTTTTATCCTCTTTACTTGCCAATCGTTTTTCGATGTTATTCTTAATAGCATCTAATTCTTTTTTTATTGTATCTTTTTCAGTAGGCATTTTTTAAGGAGTGTTACAGTATTACAAAATTTTATCGCAATACTTTTTTAAGGGTTGTCATTTTTTTACTATCCATATAAATATCAATAATATATGTGCCTTTTTCTAGCTTAATATTATCTACATTTAATAAAATATCGGTTGCAATAGCATTCTTTTTAAAAGGAATAACGGTACTTTCGGTAAAAGCAATTCGTTCCTCGTTTTTAGCAGTAAAAAATCCTTTTGTGTTTAACACATCGCCATTTTGATTTTTAAGAACTACATACGTTTGAATTTCTTTATTTGCTGCTAACGGATTTTCGTTAATAAAGAAACTTACTTTAAAAGTATTTGCTCTTCTTGCCTTATCGGTTGGTTTAAATTTACCGTTTCGTCTTTTGTTAAAAGTTTCGACACGATACCCATTTGCTCTAATTTCTTGAGCAATGGCAACTTTTTCAGACAAATTTTCGTTTTGTTTGGAAAGCGTATCGTTAACTCTAGTTTGTTGCGTTAAATTTTGCGTTAAAGAATCTTTAGCTTGGTTTAAATTTTCATTTTCAAGATTTAAAATTTTATTAGCCTTGACTAAAGAATCATTCTTTGCAAATAAGCGATTTGTTGAAAATGTAAGGTTTTTGATTTTATTTTTATAGAATTTAATGGTATTCCAATTTGTGTTTTTTAAGTTTCGTATAGAATCTTTAAAGCGAATAATAATCTTTTTTTGATTTTCTAAATCCGATGATAAGGCTGTGTTTTTAGAAATTTCGGCATTATAATCGGCTTCCATTTTTTCTAATTCAGCAATAATTTCTGCTTTATCGTTTGTTAGTGTATCGATAGTTTCCGTTTGCTTTTTATGATCTAGGTAACTGTATATTCCTATTGCACCAAGTAATAGGATTAAAATTGCTATAATTCCTTTTTTTGCGTTATCAGACATTTTGTAGGTTTTTAGTTTAATTTACAAATATATTATATTTTCTTACAATTATAAACAAATGCAGGAGGGAAATTTAAAAGTACGAATTTTGTATCGATATTTTCAGCATCAAAAGACTCTTTAAAACGAGGTAAGTACTGTAACGAATATTGATATTGTATAAATAATCCGTCATCTACAAGCGTTTTTTTTGTGTTTAAAATAATTTGCTTACAAATTTCATTAGGAATCATTGCAAGCGGAAGACTAGAAATACAGTAATCTATATTTTTGAGATTTAATTTTTGCAATTCTAATTCAATATTTTCGGCAGATTGATGTAGAATAACAATTCTCTTATCCT